>NZ_CP122539.1:905000-982500 GCF_029853675.1 Tenacibaculum tangerinum
GTAACTTCTCCTTGATAGTTTTTTTCTACTCCTGCTATAATCTTTAACAAGGTCGATTTACCCGACCCATTTAAACCTAAAATACCGATTTTAGCTCCGTAAAAGAAACTTAAATAAATATCTTTCAGTACTTGTTTTCCTGTACTCTGATAGGTCTTTGAGACCTTATTCATTGAAAAAATGACTTTTTTATCGTCGCTCATTTTCTATATTTTCTTTAATTAAACTCTTCCTTTTAAGGCATTAAACACCCATGCATTTGCAAAAAAACCTAAACCAACGGCTCCAAAGCCATAACCAGCTATTTCATCGTACTTGAATACTGCCAAACATATAAGTAAAATTCCCATTAAAATCATAATAAGCGTTGCCCATCCTAAGACAGTGTTTTTATTCATTGCCATAATTTACTTTTTTCAATAAAATGTGAGCTACAAATATCGGTAATTATTTAGACTTATTCACGCTAGTTATACACATAAAAAAGTCTTGACATAATGCAAGACTTTTATAGTGATTTTAAATTTACGTAAAAACTAGAGTTCGGCAGCTAGCCTACTTCCTTGGTCTATAGCTCTCTTTGCATCTAACTCTGCTGCAACATCTGCTCCTCCAATTACATGAACTTTCATTCCTTTGGCTTCTAAGGGAGCTAATAATTCTTTAAATGGTACTTGCCCTGCACAAATAATTACATTATCTACTGGTAGTACTTTTTGTTCTTCATTTTGAACATAGTGCAAACCTTCATCATCTATTTTTGTATACTGCACTTCGTTAATAAATTGTACTTTCTTCATCTTTAATACTGAGCGATGGATCCACCCAGTGGTTTTTCCTAGTTTCCCTCCAAACTTTCCTTTACTACGTTTAAACATAAAGATTTCTCTTGGTGAAGGATGCATCTTTGGTTGTATCCCTTCTATTCCTGCACGTGCTTCTAAGGTTTTATCAATTCCCCATTCTTCTAACCAAGCATCGATATTTTGAGATGTACTTTCTCCTTCATGAGCTAAGTATTCTGAAACGTCAAAACCGATTCCTCCTGCTCCTATAACTGCAACACGTTTACCTACAGGTTTCTTTAACTTTACAACATCAATGTAACTTAATACTTTTTCATGTTCTATTCCTTCAATTCTTGGAGTTCTTGGTGTAATTCCAGTCGCCAAAATAACCTCATCAAAATTACCATTGTATACATCTTCTGCAGAAACTCTTGTGTTTAGTTTAACTTCTACCTTGTGTAACTCTAGTTGCTTGTTAAAATAGCGTATGGTTTCGTAAAATTCTTCTTTCCCTGGAATTTGTTTTGCAATATTAAACTGTCCTCCAATTTCCTTATCTGCATCGAATAAAGTTACTTGATGACCTCTTTGGGCTGCTATTGTAGAAGCTCCCAAACCAGCGGGTCCTGCGCCTACTACTGCTATTTTCTTCTTTTTTGACGTTGGATGATAGTTGAGTTCTGTTTCATGACATGCTCTAGGGTTTACCAAACAACTCGCTACTTTCTTTTGAAAAGCATGATCTAAACAGGCTTGGTTACAAGCAATACAGGTGTTAATCTCATCTTCTCGCTCTTCTTGTGCTTTCTTTACCCATTCTGGATCTGCTAAAAACGGACGTGCCATCGAAATCATATCAGCATGCCCTTCTGCTAATACTTTCTCTGCTGTTTCAGGCATGTTAATTCGATTAGAAGTAACCAAGGGTATCGATAGTTCTTCTTTCATTTTTTTGGTTACCCAAGTAAATGCTGCTCTAGGAACTGAAGTTGCAATGGTAGGAATTCGTGCTTCGTGCCAACCAATACCTGTGTTAATTATAGTGGCTCCGGCTTTTTCTATTTCTTTTCCTAACTGTACTACTTCTTCCCAAGAACTTCCTTGTTCTACCAAATCTAACATTGATAACCTGTAAATAATAATAAAGTTCTCTCCAACAGCTTCTCTAATTTTACGTACTAATTCTACTGCCAAACGGATTCTGTTTTCGTATGTTCCTCCATAATCATCTGTTCGTTGATTCGTTCTTGTAACGATGAACTGGTTGATTAAATACCCTTCAGATCCCATAATTTCTACTCCGTCATATCCTGCTTCTTGTGATAATTTAGCGCAATTAACAAAGTCTTTTACTGTTCTTCGTATTCCTGATTGCTTTAATGCATAGGGCTTGAAAGGGGTTATTGGAGATTTTATTTGTGAGGGTGCCACATTAAATGGATGGTATCCATAGCGTCCTGAATGTAAAATTTGCATACATATTTTACCTCCTTCTTTATGAACTGCTTCTGTAATTACTTTGTGCTCACGAGCATGCTTCTTGGTACTCATTCGCGCCGAAAAAGGAGCTGTCCATCCTTGAATATTGGGTGCAATTCCTCCTGTAACTATTAAGCCTACTCCCCCTCTCGCTCGCTCTGCATAGTAGGTTGCTATTCGTTCAATACCGTTTTTTTCTTCCTCTAAACCCGTATGCATAGATCCCATCAAAATCCGGTTTTTTAACGTTGTAAAACCTAAATCTAGTGGCTCAAAAATATGTGTGTATTTCATTTTCGCTGTATTAAAATATTATGCATGCATAATAACTCGCAAGATACATATTTTTATAATACTTTTTATACAAAAAAGACCATATACTACGTATAAGGTCTCTTACTCCATGCCGTTTTTATCTACCACCAAATGATTATAATTAAACTATTTGAGCATATTATAATGATGATAATTCTAACTTTAGTTCCATCGTTGAGTTCAGCTTCAAACCTATAAATTGGCTACCTTTGATACTCATGTGGTACTTGTATTACATTACCATCTTTCATTCTATGCTCTGCTAAACCAATACCAGAAAATTCATCTTTGACAATACGGTAGCTTTTTAAATCTTCTTTTTTAAGATTTCCTTTTTCTAAAAATAGGTCTAAGGTAGGTTCTTTAACTCCTTCTGGATTCATTGGATATTCATCCGCTCTAACTACACCATAGTCTTCGTGGTAATCTAATCGTAAATCATCTGTAGGTTTTGCTGCTTCAGTATCTAAAACTTCAGTTTGGGTTTCTTCTTGTGGTACAGCTTCTTCGTTTTGACATGATTTAAATACCATGAAATAGCAGCAAAACAACGTTTTGAACAATGGTTTGAGGATACAGAAAAATTAAAGTTCAAATTGTTGTTTAGCTTTTACTTTCTCCTTTTCTTCATAGATATCTCTAAACTCTAAAGTGTGTTTATAGGCTCGTTCAATGTTTGGATAAAGGTTAAATAATAATTCTGCTCTTTGTTTCTGATTTTGAGTCCAATCATTTTTCTTTTTAGCTAAGATATCTCTATTTCTAGCTAAAAGTTGCTTTTTTGTATCTCCATTAGATAGTAGTATGGGTTTGTATTTTTTGCCTTCTTTTTTAGCAGCTTCAATAGCTTCATTTTCATCTTCTATTGCTTTCCATCGATGCTGTACCCTTACATGTTGTAAAGCTTCTGTTGCTAGTTTTACTACATGAAATCTATCGGTAACAATTCTGGCATTTGGAAAACAAATCTTTGCTACCAAATTCATATTGTTTGCCATGTCTAAGGTGATTTCTTTGACTTGTTTGCGTTGTTCTAAAGGGATTCTTTCAATAGCGGTAATAATATCAAACTAAACTAGCAAATCTTGGGGTAGGACAGATCCAAATAATTCTATATGTATTGAACTTATTTGAACTCCTAAAATAGTCAATCCCCATAAATTGTCGTTGACCCAAAATTATTCGTTAATCTCATTATACCACTTACCACCAGAAGTTCCCTACAAAACACGATTTATTTGCAAGGGCTAACAATCTAAAATTTGTAATTTGTAATTTAAAAATGGTATTATACCATTCCTTTTGCTTTAAACTCTAGGTATTTATTAATTACATTTACCGATAAATGCTGTGGCTTCGTTAAAATAGCATGTATCGCATTTTTCTCTAGTTCTTTAATCATCAAGCGCTTTTCATAAGCATATTTTTCAGCAATGGTTTTATGATACACACTTTGTAAGTCTTCAGCATGCTCGGTAATTAACGTATCTAATTCAGTGTTTTCAAAGAAAACGGTTACTAACAAGTGTTTTTTTGCGATTGCTTTTAAGTAGGGTAATTGTCGTTTTAACCCTGAAATATGCTCAAAATTGGTGTATAAAATTAGTAAGCTTCGTTGATTTATTTTTCTTTTAATGTTGGCATACAGTAAGGCAAAACTAGCGTCTGAAAAATCGGTTGTAATATTGTACAACTCTTCGTTGATAACCGATAAATTTGTTTTCTTATTGCTTGCTGCAACTATTTTTTCTACCTTTTTAGAAAACGTCAGCATGCCTGCTTTGTCGTTTTTTAATAAGGCTATGTTTGAGAAAGCTAAGGTTGCGTTAATGGCATAATCCAGTAACTTCAATCCGTCAAAAGGCATTTTCATTACACGCCCCAAATCGATGATAGAATAGATAGGTTGCGATTTTTCATCTTGGTATTGGTTGACCATCAACTCGCCTCTTTTAGCCGTTGCTTTCCAGTTTATGGTACGTACGTCATCGCCAGGAATGTAGTTTTTTATCTGCTCAAACTCCATCGTATGACCAATACGTCGGATTTTCTTCATGCCAAATTCCGTCAAGTTATTATGCATTGCCAAAAACTCGTATTTTTTCATTTGTAGGTATGACGGATATACTTTTACGTTTTCTTCAGCAGAAAATGCATAACGCTTTGAGAATAGCTGTAAAAAAGAAGATACAAATACGTTTACTCTTCCAAAGGTATAAGCTCCTCTTTCAACAGGTCGAACCGTGTATGTATAAGTTGATTTCTCACCAGACTTCATAGATTTTGTATATTCAAAATCTCTTTTTTGAAATTGTACTGGTAATTCGTCAATCAACGAAATAAAAACTTGAAACGGATAGTTGTTTTCGAGTGTAATGGCAATTTCATTATCGTCTGAATTCGATAATTTTTCGGGTGCCATTCTTTTCGCTGAAAATCCGTTTTTAAATCGATACAAAATAAGCACATCTATACACATTGCTGTCGCAAATAACCACACGAGCATCCAGGTTACTTTATACAGCGCAGGAATCCAAAACGACACTAAAAACAATGCTGAAATAACGCTTATATATATAAAAAAGCGGTTGTGTATGTATAACGATTTAAAGAATTTAATCACTATCTCGGAACTTCTACAGATTGTACAATCATTTCTATTACCTTGTCGGCTGTCATTCCTTCCATTTCACGCTCAGGGGTTAACATAATTCGATGACGTAGTACTGGATAAATACTCTTTTTTACGTCTTCAGGAATTACAAAATCACGTCCGTTAATCGCTGCAAAGGCTTTAGCAGCCATTAACACTGCAATACTGGCTCTTGGCGATGCTCCTAAATACAAATGTGCATTGTTACGGGTATTTGAAATGAGTTGCGCTATGTATTTGATAATTTTTTCTTCTACCAACACTTCAAAAACCTTGCTTCGGTACTCTAATAATGCTGCTTCGGTTAATACTGCTGTTACTTGGGTTTGTGGTAAGGCTCCTTTGCGTTCATTATGAGCTGTGATGATTTGTATTTCTTCGTCTAAATTCGGATATCCTACATTTATTTTGAATAAGAAACGGTCTAGCTGGGCTTCTGGTAAGGCATAGGTTCCCTCCTGTTCTATCGGGTTTTGTGTTGCCAATACCATAAAAGGCGGATGCATCACGTAACGTTCACCATCCATGGTGATTTGTTTTTCTTCCATCACTTCAAATAAGGCTGCCTGTGTTTTGGCAGGCGCTCTGTTAATTTCATCAATCAACACAATGTTGGAGAAAATCGGTCCTTTTTTAAACTCAAAATCAGAGGTTTTCATGTTCAACACCGAAGTTCCTAAAACATCCGAAGGCATTAAATCGGGCGTGAATTGAATTCGGCTAAAATCGGTCGCAATGGTTTTTGCCAATAGTTTTGCGGTTACTGTCTTCGCTACTCCCGGCACTCCTTCAATTAGTACATGACCGTCTGCTAGCAACGAAACCAACAGCAACTCTATAAATGCTTCTTGCCCTACAATTACCTTTCCTAACTGTTCTTTTATATTGTTAACAGCTTCTTTTAATTGCGACAGGTCTACTCTGTTTGAAAATAGCTCGTTGGTATTTTCTGTTGGATTGTTTTCTGTATCCATTCTATTTTATTTTTTATATGCTTTAAAATCTTCAATAGCGGTGTTTAAGGCTATTAAATCCTCTTCGGTTATACTTGATGCTGTTTGTATGTGTTGTATTCGTTTGAATAAAGCGACTACCTTTTCTTCTGAATTACCACTTCTACTGGTTAGGTTTTTATAAAATCGTTCATTTATTTCTAAAGTAGACAATCGGTATTGGTTTCGGATATATTCTAAAAAATAATTGATTTTATGTTCCGCTATGTTTTTATGTGCTGATTTTTCGTAATACATATTGGCTATGGTACGTGTAAAAGCCAAGGTTTGGTTTTTCAAAGGTGTAATTACGGGAATCAAACGCTGATTGCGCTTTCCTTTAAAAATAATAAAAAAGAGTACACCTATCAATGCGATGTAATATGCCCATTTTAATGATGGCGTTGATAAAATATAATACATCGGAGAAGTAATTCTGCTTTTTCCTGTTTTGTAATAGGTATCCCATAAAATGGTGTTACTTCTGTTCGATGCCACTCCTGCTTCTTTTTGATTTTGGCTATTCAGATACGATAATACGTTGGCAACATATTCATAATTCTTATCTAACAGCATGTTATAGTTCGTAAATGCTTGCGGAAAGGTGTGCAAGTACAAACTTCCTGCTCCGTGTGTTACTTTAATGAAATTCGGCTTTTTACTGATGATGGAATCGTTTTCATTTCGTATGACCAACTCTCCTAAAACAGTGGTATGTAAAGTGTCTACTTCGGAAAAATAAAACTTTGAAAAATCTCTGTCGAAATGGTATTCTTTCTCTCCAAAAATAGGATTACTCATTTTTTGATAGGCTTTTTCTTCGAATACCGAAGTCGTCAATACCCTTGTTTGTGTTTTAAGTGTATCAATATGTATTCCATTGGTCGCTATAAATACATTGTTTCCTCTGTTCACAAAGTTTAAGAGTTGGTTAAATTCGTCTTTGTCGAAATTTACTTTATTGTCAACAAAAAAATAGGTTCCGTTATGTTTAGCGTCTTTTAAATAGACATACGGATTTTGGTAGATGTCTTTTACTTCGTTTTCTGGAAATAAGCTCGGCAGTTCTTTATGCAATACATAGGTGCCATACGGAATTTTATGTTTTGCGGCATAACTTGGATACCAATTGATTTCTTTAGGTTTTACTGACTCTACATAAAAGATGCCGAGTACCATAAACACTAACAAACCACTATATATTTTTAGTTTTTTATCCAAATTAATAAATTTTAGCTAGCGTATTTTTAAAGTTATTTTCTGCCTGTAAAAATTTTTCTTCATCGATTGAAAACTCTCCGTACCATACATAATCGTATAAATAGGTTAACTTTTTAAAGTCGCCATGTAATTGTTTTTTCGATGATAGCTCTTTGATGTAATCTTCGTTTGTTTTTTCTTGCTGCCAAGAAATAAAATCTTTATCCGCTAATTTTTTCAGCAATAACAAATAGTAATAACGTACCGCTAACTGATAATTTCTTGCTGCAATTGCTTGCTGAATAAGTTTTGGTAAATCTTTGTCTTTTATCAACTCTTCTTCTTCAGAAAGACGAACGATGGGTTTGTTCTTTTTGCCATCTATAATCGTACGGGCATTGACTTTTAAAAAGAATTTAATAATAAAATACAGCACCAAAGCAGCAATTGCATAGGGCAATATTTTTAAAACCACTCGTAAAAAACCGACTGCAGGAGTAATATCGTCGAAAATATAGGAGAGTATTTTAATAACAGTTCGTTTAAACCAGTTCCATATTTTTTCTAAAATAGTAGGGTCTCTTTTTTCTACGATGTATATAAATTCGTCTTGTTGCTTGTACGCTTCTATTTTCTGTGCATCGAACTTTTTTTGTTCGATGATGGCATCATCGTACTGGACTTCTGCTTTTTCCGTCTGGGAAAAAACAGTGATTGAACAAATAAAAAATGCTATGTAAAAAAGAAACTGTTTCAAAAGATTATTGTCCTAAACTATCAATTTTTTCGATGGTTCCTGTTAGGTTTTTTTGTTCATTGATATCGAAATATAAAAACACGTTGGTTATTAGAGTGATTGAATAAAACAAAAAGTTACCTACTATCGCTACTAAATTTAACAATAGGTATATGGGGTCGCCGTAAATATTCATAATTTCAGAAGGGTCGTCACTTCCAATGCTTATACCCATTTTTGCAAATTGATAAATAATAGCTGGTATTTGAAAAACATAACCAAGAACTCCTACTAAAAGTCCTACTACAAATATTACCCCGAAAGTTTCCCAAAAAACCCCTTTTATAAAGTCGAAACTTTTACCAATTGCCTCAGTAGCTGTTTCATTTTCAAAAACTAAAATAGAAGCCCCTAAAGATAATGCTGTTGCTGTGTAAAAAACTGGAAAAAAACACAACATTGCACTGGCAAAAATTATCAATGCTGCTAAAAAACCAAATCCTGTAAAAGACCAAAACTTGGCTTTTGTATTTTCCTTAATTTCTTCTTTATTAACATGTCCTTTATTGTCTATATACGATTTTATATAATACATCCCTGCTAAATTGATAAATACATACGCTACAGTATAGGCGATTATCATCAAAAATGCAGCTCCCATCATTCCTGCAATTGCACTTGCATCTTCACTCATCATTGATGCCATAGACATCATATAAAAAATCATAGAAGCTACCGCTATTACAATGGGTATGGCTGCTATTTTTAAAATAGTTAAAAAGAATTGTTTTCCTTCTAGTCTAATAAATTTAAACGCATCTGAAATAATACTTCCTAAGTCTCGCTCTTTTTTAAATTCGATATATTCTTTATGCATGGTGTTGTTGATTTTTATAAACTTGTTTTGGATATATAACGTAATAAAATATGATAAGTATGAATGAGGTAGCTATAATTAAAATGGCCAACCAATCGGGCATTTCGGTATGACGGGTTACAAAGCCTTCTAAAAATCCTGCCACGATAAAAAACGGAATGGTGCTTACCATAATTTTCAATCCGTCTTTCATACTTCGTTTAAACGATTCTAGTCGTGAGTAGGTTTTTGGAAATAGCAATCCGTTGCCTAACACCAATCCTGCACATCCGGCTATGATGATTACTGATATTTCTATCGTTCCGTGAATCCAAATAGTTCTTGACGATTCCCAAAACAATCCTTTGTCGTAAAAAAAATACAAAAACGAGCCTAGCATGATTCCGTTTTGCATCATAATATACAGTGTTCCTACAGAAAACAATATCCCCAACACAAAAGCATACATGGCTACTCGTATGTTATTAATGGTGATTCCAATAAACATATCTACTTCATTCGCCTTTTTATATACCGCCATCGGGTCGCCGTTTTCAATATTCTCTAAAGTCATGTTTACATATCCATCACCCAAAATTAAACGGACAAAATCACTATCGTTTGCAGCAGAAAAAGCACCACAAATAGCAAAAAAAGCAAATACTGCAAACGCAATGAGTAATTGTTTTTGATAGTGGTAAAATAGTAACGGAAATTCGGTCTTAAAAAAACTGACCAGTCTATTTTTGCTTTCTTTTTTAGTTTTATATATTTTTTGGTGTGCTGCAGATGCCAATGAGTTTAAATACACCAATGTGTTTCCACTCGGGTAAAAAGTTTTAGCGTAACTTAAATCATCGGTTACCTCTACGTACAAATCTGATAATTTATCGGGTGAAATGATTGTTTTACGATACAACGCATCTTCAAAAAGCTGCCACTTTTCTTTATTCTTATTCACAAAGGCAGCCTCTCTCATATATTTGAAGAATTTAAGCTTATTGGTTGAGAAATTTCTTTAATCATAGAATATTTTTATCTTCGCTAAACTAAAAAAAGTTAAAGAAATAACCATAAAAAAATTGAAAAACTAGTTAATGGATCATTTTCAAATAGAAACAGCTCAAAATATTGCTATTAAGCAGAATGTAGCACATGTTACCACTCGAATCGGTTCTTATGTAATCGATTTACTATTTATTATTGGGTATTATATCATTATTATCCTCATTATGGAAATGTTAGACATACCAATTAGCATGGAATATATGAGTTTGTATGCATTACTCGGACTTCCTGTATTTTTTTATAGTTTGCTGTTTGAAGTATTAATGAACGGACAAACACCAGGCAAATATTTTAACGACATAAGAGTGGTTAAATTAGATGGTTCTAAACCCACTTTTGGAAGCTATTTAATTCGTTGGTTATTGCGTTTTGTCGATTTTACCTTAGCCAGTGGCTCGGTAGCTGTTCTTACTATTTTATTGAATGGAAAAGGACAACGTTTAGGAGATATTGCTGCTGGAACTACCGTTATTTCAGAAAAAAAGAATTACTTTAAAAGACACGATTGCGAGTGACATTGCTGATAATTATACGCCTACCTACTCACAGGTAACCTTGTTAACAGATAGCGATATTCATACCATCACCAATGTATATCGAGATGCTAAGAAAAAAAGTAAGCATAAAGTAATTTTAAAACTACATGCTAAAATTATTGAATTAACAGGAATTTCTACGGAACAAAAGCCTATGGATTTCGTGGATACAGTCATTAAAGATTATCATTTCTATGCACGCCAGTAAACAAGTGATATTATATTTTAAAGATTAAGGCGTTATTTGCAATTACATAGAGTTTTAACAACTCATCAAATTATCATATCTTTGAAATAAAAAATTGATTTATATCTTCTTAATTTTACTATTAATAATTTTTTATCAGGATTTAAAAGAAAGACAAGTAAGCTTACTTGTACTGCTCACAGAGATAATTCTTGGGAGTTTTATGTATTTTAAAAACAGCTTCTACGAAATTTACGTTTTTAACATCTTGGTCAATTTAATCTTACTAGCGATGATCATTCTGATAATTTATGCATATACAAAATTAAAGTTAAAGAAGGCTTTTTTTTACGGTATCGGTTTAGGAGATATTCTTTTTTTCATCATGCTAGCGATGAGTTTTCCTAAAATTCCCTTTTTAATATTATTTTCTACATCATTAATTTTTTCACTGATTTTGTTTATAATCTTGAGGCCTAAACTAACTCAAAAAACAGTTCCTTTGGCTGGTTTTCAAGCATTCTTCTTATTTTTATTTATAAATTTGGTATTTAACTATACAAATATCTATGCACTATAATTCACGAAGTCAAAGAGATAGGAAGTAGTGACATCCATTTTGAATATTTTGAAAAACAAAAAAGGTTCTGTTAATTCTCAGAGCTTTTTACTAACTTTTATTTTGCTGATATTGTTTCTGTTTACTTCTTCCATAATACATAATATACGCATAACATAACAACACTAACACAAAAGCGAATTTGAATCCTATATGGTCGGTAACCAATCCGTACAAAGGTGGAATAATCGCGCCTCCTACAATCATCGTACAAAGTAGTCCCGAAGCTTGTGGTTTCAACTCCTCTAATCCATCAATAGCAAGGGTGAAAATAGTAGGAAACATAATCGAGTTAAACAATCCAACTGCCAAGATAGACCACATGGCTATAAACCCTGAAGTACTCATTGATATGACCACTAACAGTAAAGCTCCTATCGCAAAGCTTGTCAGCACTTTGGCAGGTGCTATTATGTTTGTTAAATACGAGCCTATGAATCGACCTATCATGGCACCAGACCAATAAAATGTAACAAATGCTCCTACAATGGCTTTATTATCTACTTCTAATAAATTTTTTCTAAGTAAGGTTTCTGAAATAGTGCTCATCAAAGAATTGCTTTTAATTAGTTCAAACAAGTTCATGTCTAAAAAATAATTCACCAAATAGCTTCCTATCGCCACCTCAGCACCTACATATACAAAAATACCCAAAGCCCCCATTAGTAAAGATTTATTCTTCAGTAAAGTACCATAGCCTCCCTTAGGAATTTTTTCTAATAACTTCGGAAGTTTTACAAAAGCAAAGACCACTGCCAGTGCAATGATGAATCCTGCAATGCCCAAGAAAGGGGTTTGTACTGCCTCTGCTTCGGCTGCTAAATACTCTTGTTTTGCCGATACTGAAAGTACTGCAATCTCTTCAGAAGTTTTTACTTTATCGCTTAAAATCAACATGGCTCCCACTGCAGGAGCTATCGCTGTCCCTAAAGAGTTAAATGCTTGTGATAAATTTAAACGGCTGCTCGCTCCTTCTTCAGTACCTAAGACTGCTACATACGGATTCGCTGCTACTTGTAAAATGGTCATTCCTCCTGCCAGCACAAAATAGGCTAGCATAAAAATTCCAAAAACTCGATAAGAAGCTGCTGGATAAAATAACAAACAACCTATCGCCATGGTTAACAATCCTAAAATAATTCCTTTTTTATAGCCAATTCTCGCTAAAATATAACCTGCGGGAATCGATAATAAAAAATAAGCCCCAAAGAAGGCAAACTGTACCAATCCTGCCTGAAAATACGATAAGGTAAATAGTTCACGTATTCTGGGGATTAAAGAATCTACCAATACAGTAATAAATCCCCATAAAAAAAATAGAGAGGTCAAAAAATAAAATGCCTTCTTATACGATGTGTTTGTCGCTGTTGTCATAAATTATAGGGTGTTATTCTTTACGGTTTAAGATAAAATCGGATTTAATATTCTTATTCTCTCCATTTTTATAAAGGTTATAGCTAAACCATTCATGAATTGAATAGGCTCCTGTTTCACCTTGTTTGTTAACTGCAATATAGCCTACCTGAAAATTTTTAAAATCGCTATTCGGTTTGTTTACAATTCGAGCAATCGCTTCTTCACAGGCTTCTTGCGGACTTTTTCCTTGGCGCATTAACTCTACAATTAAAAAGCTTCCTACTGTTTTTAATACTTCTTCTCCTAATCCAGTAGCAACTGCTGCTCCTACCTCGTTATCTACAAACAAGCCTCCTCCAATAATGGGTGAATCTCCTACTCTACCCGCCATTTTGTATGCCAAACCGCTAGTGGTGCAAGCCCCAGAAATATTCCCTTCTTTGTCTATAGCCAGCATACCAATGGTGTCGTGATTTTCAATATTGATAATGGGTTTGTATTCTGATTTCTCTTTCCATTTTTCCCATGCTTTTTTAGAAGGTTCTGTCAGTAAATTTTCACGTTCAAATCCTTGAGATATGGCAAATTGTTCAGCTCCTTCACCTGCTAACATTACGTGTGGCGTTTCTTCCATTACTTTTCTGGCTACCGAAATTACATGTTTTATATTTTTTACGCATAAAACAGCTCCGTAATTCCCTTTGTCATCCATAATACAAGCGTCTAAGGTTACATTTCCATCTCTATCGGGCAATCCGCCTTTTCCAACCGATTGTCCTTTTTCATTGGCTTCTTCAATTCTACACCCTGCTTCTACAGCATCTAATGCTGAACCACCTTTTTCTAACACTTTGGCGGCAGTTTCTACAGCCAATGGGGTATTCCACGTAGCTATGACTAGTGGTCTTACAGCAGAAGTACTCGTTTTTACTGTTTCTTTTTTTTCTGGTGACTTCTCTTCTAATTTACAAGCTATTAATAAGACAAGTGCCAATAGTCCTACTACTATTGTTGCTTTTTTTTGTATAAAATTGATTTGTTTCATTGGGGAAATATAGTAAGTTTTATGTTTTTAATTTCTTTTTTTGTAAAATCGTGTTATCGTATTTGAATTTCATCTACAAACAACCACGATTTTCCATCGTGTTTGTAGCCTAGATGCCATTCTGGTAAGTTTCCTAATTTTTTAGCGATGACCTTTACGTAACGAGCTGTTTTTCCTTTAAAAGCATAGCCTACTTTTTCTATAGATACATTTTCACGAGGCTCAGTTGTATGTAGTTTTGTTTTTGTAAGGGTTGTATAGGTCTTTCCATCAGAAGATATCAAGTATTCGATTTCAGTAGGTAAGAAAATCCACGAGCGTTGGTCTTCTAAAAAATTTACTTGAATGTACTCTAGCCACTTTTCTTTTCCTAAATCTACAACAGCCACCAAATCTGTATCGAAATATCCTTGCCAAGTTCCCGTTCTAAAATCATTGGCTCCCAAGACACCGTCAATCAGCGCATTTTTTCCTCCTGCATTGTATTGATTGGCATATGTTGTTTGTAAATCTATGGTAACATTCGGGTCTATTTTATATAAATCGGTAGTAATTGTAGCACTTTTGTTTCCATTTTTTTCAGCATACACCTGTAAAGTACCTTTTTCAGAAACTTGAATAGGTGTCGTGTATTTTAGAAAATTTCCTTCATTCAATGCGTAATAAATCGTAGCTTCCTTATCTACATTTTCCAAGGTTAATTTGGTACTTCCTTTGAAAGCGATGTCTCCTTTGGCGATAAAAGGCGCGGGTACAATTTCATATTCGTCAATACTTGTAACGGGTTCTTGTCCTTCTTTAGTACCCCATTCAGAAGGGGTATTCGTCATAAAAAATTCTAATACTCCTCCCTCAATAATTTCTTGGTGGTGTATAAAGGTTCTATCTAACAATTTTCCGTTTAAAAGTACCTTTTCAATGTATGTGTTTTCTGTTGATAAATGATGTGCTACTACGGTAAAATCTTTTCCATTTTCTAGGTATATGGTGGTCTTTTTAAACAACGGATTTCCGATTATATACTGATTAGATGCTGGTGTTACTGGATAAAATCCTAGGCTGCTAAAAATATACCAGGCACTCATTTGCCCGCAATCTTCATTCCCCGAAATTCCATCAGGTGTATTGGTGTATTGTTCGGTTAAGATTTGACGAATTCTTTCTTGTGTTTTATGGGGTTTGTTCACAAAATTGTATAAATACGCCATGTGGTGACTGGGTTCGTTTCCGTGTGCGTATTGCCCTATCAATCCTGTAATATCTACCTGATGGCGACCAGAAGTACTGTCGTTCGCGGTAAATAATTTGTCTAAATTGGTTTCTAATTGCTTTTTTCCTCCTAGTAATTTTATAAAACCTGAAATATCTTGAGGCACGTAAAAACTGTACTGCCAAGAGTTGGCTTCTGTATAATTAAAGTTGACTTCATAGGGGTCGAACGGAGTAAACCATGTGTTTCTAAAACGTCCTCGCATAAACTGACTTTGGGGGTCGAAAACATTCTTATAATTTTGGGCTCTTTTTATGTAGGTCTTGTAGTCTTCTTCATTTTCTAAAGCTTTTGCCATTCGTGCTATCGTCCAATCATCATAGGCATATTCAAGGGTTTTAGAGACAGACTCCGACTCTTTTTCCACAGGAATAAATCCGTATTTTTTATACGATTCCAATCCTAGTTTGTCTTGTACTGCCGAATGTTTCATTGCTTCAAAAGCCTTGCTCGTATCGTAGTTTCGAATTCCTTTCATATAGGCATCGGCAATTACGGGAACGGCATGATAGCCTATCATACACCCCGTATAACAGCCTGCTAAATCCCAAATAGGCATGATGCCTCCTTCGTCGTATTTTGCTAAAAATGTATTGATAAAATCGTTGGTTCTTTCTTGTTCTATGAGTGTATACAGCGGGTGTGTTGCTCTGTAGGTATCCCAAAGCGAAAACACCGTGTAGTACTGAAAATCGTTAGTTTCATGAACTTTTAAATCCATTCCTCGATACCTACCGTCTACATCTTGGTACAGATTAGGGGCAATCATGGTATGGTACATGGCAGTGTAAAAGTTTACTTTATTATCATTGCTAGCATCTTCTACCACAATCTTTTCTAATTGCTGCTCCCAAACTTGCTGTGCGTTCTTTTTTACTTGCTCAAATGTTTTCCCAGCAATTTCTTGTTGTAAATTTTTCTTGGCTCCATTTACATCTACAGGAGAAATTGCTACAGCCAATTCGATTGTATTTCCTGTATTTTCATCAAATTCAAACGCTGCTTTTACCTGTTTTCCTTCTTTTTTATCTTTTAAAAAAGTGACTTTGGTAAACGGTTTTGAAAATTGAATAGTAAAAAATAATTGTTGGTTGGTTGCCCATGCTTTTGAATGACGATATCCCGAAATCTCGGTATTGGAGTCGACAGTTAGCTTCGCATCCAACACTTCATCTCTATGTTCTAAATCTACAATAAGTACTTGTTTTTCTTTTTCCGGAAAGGTATATTTATGAATGCCACTTCTTTCAGCAACTGTCAACTCAATATTGATGTTTGTATCTTCTAAAAACACCTTATAATACCCTGGTGCTGCCACTTCTTGTTCGTGTGAAAATTTAGACTTGTAGCCTTCTTTTCCATCAGCTCCGTTATTAAAAATAACCTTATTGGTAGGCATAAGTAAAATATCGCCGTAATCAGACACTCCTGTTCCGCTTAAATGTGTATGAGAGAATCCATATATTTCAGAGTCAGAATAGTGATAGCCAGAACATCCATCCCATCCGTCTAAACGGGTATCTGGAGATAATTGCATCATTCCAAAAGGCAGGGTCGCTCCCGGATACGTATGTCCGTGTCCTCCTGTTCCAATAAAAGGATTTACATAAGAAGTCAAACTTTTCTCTTTTTGAGCTTTTGAAATTGTTGGTTGTTGATGACATCCTACTAACAAAACAACAAGAATAAAAAAGAATAAAAATTTGATTTTCATGATAGTAGATTGTTAATTTAGCATCAAATATAACAGAAAATGAAAATCAGTTATCATTACCTTGTCTTTTTTGTACTATTACTTATCAACTGTCATAAAAATATTCCCAAACCCATCACTCCAGAAATCATTCCGATTCCTGTTTCACAAACCATTACCGAAGGAACTTTTATTCTTAACAATGCTGTTTCTGTAAACTATCAAGATGAATTCAAATCAGTAGCGAATTATTTTTCTGAATATATTGAAAAACAATATGATATTACTTTAACCACAGCCAAAACGGGTGCTAAAATTCAATTCTTAAAAGATGATACACTTAAAAATGAAGAAGCTTATATTTTAACTATTACTCCCAAAGAGATTATCATCAGCGCTTCTTCTGCAAAAGGCGCTTTTTATGGGGTGCAGAGTTTGCTACAATTAATGCCTGTTGCTACCAACTCAAAAAGCATGGCTATTCAATGCTTAGAAATAAAAGACAGCCCTCGATTTGTGTACAGAGGTATGCATTTAGATGTAGCTCGTCATTTTTTCTCGGTAGATTTTATCAAAAAATACATTGATATGTTGGCTATGCTTAAGATGAATACGTTTCATTGGCATTTGACAGAAGATCAAGGATGGCGAATTGAAATCAAAAAATACCCAAAACTACAAGAAGTTGCTGCCTACAGAAAAGAAACACTTATTGGGCATTACAGCGACCAGCCACATCAATTTGATGGAAAAAGATATGGTGGCTATTACACTCAGGAAGAAATAAGAGAGGTTGTAACCTACGCAGCAGAAAGGCAGGTTACTATTATTCCTGAAATTGAAATGCCAGGACACTCTCAGGCAGCCATTGCCGCGTATCCTGAGCTAGGGTGTACTGGAGATACTATTGAAGTAGCCACGAAATGGGGTGTTTTTGAAGATATTTATTGCCCCAAAGAAACCACTTTTCAATTTTTGGAAGATGTGATTGATGAAGTCGTTTCCTTATTCCCAGGAAAATATATTCATATCGGAGGTGACGAAGCTCCTAAAAAACGATGGAGAAATTGTGCGCATTGCCAACAACTTATCAAAGAAAAAGGATTAAAAGATGAGCATGAGCTCCAAAGCTATTTTATTACTCGTATGGAGCAGTACATCAATTCTAAAGGAAAACAACTTATTGGTTGGGATGAAATTCTAGAAGGAGGCCTAGCACCTAATGCTACCGTAATGTCTTGGCGTGGTACTAAAGGGGCTGTAGAAGCTGCGAAAGCACATCATAATGTGGTGTTGACCCCGAACTCACACTGTTACTTTGATCATTACCAATCTACCCATGAAAATGAACCATTGGCTATTGGTGGTTTTCTTCCTCTGGAAAAGGTCTACCATTTCAACCCAATCCCAAAAGAACTCACAAAAGAAGAAGCCCAATACGTCTTAGGTGCTCAAGGAAATGTATGGACAGAGTACATGAAAACTCCTGAAAAAGTAGAGTATATGATTTTTCCTAGAGTGGCGGCTTTGAGTGAGGTAGTATGGTCTTCATCGAAACAGAAAAATTATGATGATTTTAAAAAGAGATTGCTTTCTTTTTTCAAAAGGCTAGACCATCTTTCTATCAACCATGCCAATCATTTGTATGAATTAAGAGGAAAACCCTTGTACGCTAAAGACAGTACTTTTTATATATTGGAAGCCCAAATATCTGGAAAAGACATTCGATTTACGCTCGATGGTACTATTCCAACAGAAAAATCAACATTGTATACCGCTCCTATACCCATCACAAAATCTGTGACTATTAAAGCGGCTAGTTTTGATAAAAAAGAACAAATTGGTGCTGTTTTTTCTAAGGATATTCTAAAACATAAAGCTATCAATCAAACGATTTCATTAAGTGTTCCTCCCAACCCTACTTACGGAAAAGGAGGCAAAGAAATATTGATTAATGGAATACAGGGAAATAAAAGTCGTTATGGAGATAAAGAATGGCTGGGGTTTGATACCGATTCGGTTAGCATAACGATTGATTTTGAAAAACCTACCGCTATTTCTTCTATTATCACACGATTTTACAATTCGGTAGGTTCATGGATTTATCCGCCTAAAAAATATACTGTTTCGCTAAATAATGGTTTTACAAAGGAAGTGGTACTGAATACTACTTCAGAAACTACGGTAAAGAGTCGTATTAGCATTCCGAAGCAAACAGTAAAACAATTAAATATTACCATTTCTTGCTTTGGAAAAATTCCCGAAGGAGAACAAGGTGCTGGTCATCTTGCTTGGTTGTTTATCGATGAAATTATCGTTGACTAATACTTTTGATGAATTATGAATTACGAATTGTTAATTGTTAATTGTTAAAACCTATACTATTCTATGATTTTAGAAATTTGTGCCAATTCATATCAATCAGCTTTAAACGCACAAAGTGCTGGTGCACATAGAATTGAACTGTGCAGCGAACTATCTGTTGGTGGTATTACTCCTTCATTTGGACTCATTAAAGAAGTTATTCAAAACACACGCATTCCTGTTTTTGTGCTAATTAGACCTAGAAGTGGTGATTTCTGCTATTCTGATGAAGAGTTTGAAATCATGAAATCTGACATTCAATATTGCAAAGAAATAGGATGCTCAGGAATTGTTTCGGGTGTCTTAACTCCTACTAATGAAATTGATTTGGAAAGAACTCAAGCATTAATTGAACTTTCGAAGCCTCTAGCCTTTACTTTTCACAGAGCCTTTGACTGTGTTGCAAATCCTACAAAATCACTAGAACAACTCATAAGCCTTGGTGCTGACAGAGTGTTAACCTCTGGACAAAAAACTTTGGCAATAGAAGGGCTTGATGCACTTCAAAAATTGAACAAACAAGCAGCCGATCGAATCATTATTCTTCCTGGGAGTGGTATCAACGCTACCAATGCTGCGGTTTTTAAAAACAGTAGATTTTTAGAAATACACACCTCGGCTTCTGTGAAGATACTGCCCAATGAGGTACAACTGCCCTCAATGTTCGATACCATACAAACCGTTTCAGACATAGATTGCATCAAAAACATTGTGAACGTAATAAATTAAAAATTAACTACTTATTAAAAGAATGTAGGAGAAGTTTTTTACCTTTGATTTTTTACTAACTGTTAGTATAATACCTCATACTATGAAGCATATACACTTACTATTTTTAGCCATCATTGTCTCATATTCTTGTCAAACAAAACCCACCCAGCTTGGGAATCAAAAGATGGTTGTTTTTGACAATACCAATCTTTATTTTGATATGGAATTAAAAAAGAATCCTAACAATCATAAAGATAGCATTCTAAGGCTAGATGCTGGGCGTGTTTTAGTAAAAAAAGTTAATCTTCCATCATATCAAATGCAACCTTCGGTTACTATTACTACCACCTTAACTTCAAATGGTGATCCATGGGACAAATCTGGTTCTGTTTTTGTTATTCCAGCTTCTGCTTCAGCTAGTTTTTTAGATTTAGAGAATAAAACTGTCAAGAAAGAACAGTTTCAAAATGAATATATAGGCATTCAACAAGAAAAAATAGATAGTAACCTCGTTTATAAACCCAATATTGAATTGCTTCGCTTTATGACTCCTTTTGGTGTTGGATTCTTCAACAATCATGAAAAACTTAAAGATGCTAAACCCGTTTACATTCCAAAATGGGAAGATAATGTAGTTTGGAAACAAGACATTACCCATCTTTTACCCCTATTAGAAAACGAGGTATATATTGGTGTTTATGTTGACACTTGGAACAAACAAGGTTATACTGTTTCTGTTGAACTTGATTTTACAGAAACTACCATTCCTCATCATCTTAAAAAAGAACGAGGAGTACTTCCTGTTCTAAACACCACAAAATATGCTGCAAATCAAAAATTTTATGATGCTTTTTCAAAAGGTAATTTAAGTATCGCTATTCCTGTGCAAAGCACCCTTAAAAACGCAAAGTTGTACTATATCGCTACAGGACATGGTGGGTATGCTGCTGGTGATGAGTTTAACCAAAAAGAAAATATTATTAAACTTAACCAAAAAGTGATTAAAAAGTTTACTCCTTGGCGTGATGATTGTGCTAGTTTCAGACGTTTTAATCCTAGTTCGGGTGTTGCGATGATACCTACCACCTATAAAGGAAAAAAAATTGAAGAACGTATTGCATCTTCAGACTATTCTCGCTCCAACTGGTGTCCAGGGAGCGATGTAAAACCAGAAATTATCGCATTAGGCGATCTAGCAGTGGGTACTCATACATTTGAATTTGCAATTCCAAAAGCCAAAGCTATCGAAGATAACGATATTAATTACTGGATGGTATCTGCTTACATAACTTATGACAAATAACCTATTTCTTTCACTTCTTACAGCCTACATTTTTATTTCTTTCGTAGGATGTCAACCCCCTGATAGTTTACCAGAAATAGTTACGTTATCAACCAATTGGCAATTTAAAAAAGCCACCGATAGTATTTGGCGTACTGCTGAAGTTCCGGGGAACATTTATACCGACCTGTTACAGCATACGTTAATAGACGACCCCTTCGTTAAAAATAATGAAGAAAAAGTGCAATGGGTTTCGCAAATTCCGTGGGAATATAAAACTACGTTTTCATTGCAAAAAACCGTTTTACAAAAGAAAAACATTCAGCTTCAATTTGAAGGGTTAGATACCTATGCTGCTATTTATTTGAATGACTCCTTGCTTCTAAAAACAGATAATGCTTTTAGAAGTTATACCTTGAATGTTAAAAATTTACTTCGGAAGGAAAATCAGTTGCGAATTTACTTCACTCCCACTTCCGAAGAAGAGAAACTTTTGAAACAACAACAAGCATACTCCTTACCCGAAGGAAATCGGATTTTTACCAGAAAAGCACAGTTTCAATATGGATGGGATTGGGGTCCAAAGTTGAATACTTCTGGTATATGGAAACCCATTACTTTAAAAGCATGGGATAGCCCTATTTTTGAAGATATTTTTATGCGACAAGATTCTTTATCTAGTACAGAAGCAAGCCTAACTGCCCTACTCACTATTCATAGTAGTAAAGATACTTCCTGTGAAATTGTTTCAGAAGTAGCTTCTGTGAAAAAACAGACACCAATTCATCTCAAAAAAGGAACACATCAATATACAATCCCTTTCACTCTTAAAAATCCTACATTATGGTGGACACACAATTTGGGAACTCCTCACCTATACAACTTCAATTTTAAATTAAAAGTGCATGGTAGCATAGCCGACAATAAAACAGTCAAAAAAGGAATTAGAACCATCAAACTAATAACCCAAAAAGACAGTATAGGAGAAACTTTTTATTTTGAATTGAATGGAAAACCTGTGTATGCTAAAGGAGCTAATTACATTCCTCAACACAGTTTTCAGAACAAAGTAAACCATAAGCATTACGAAAAGTTACTAAACGATGTGGTAGAAACAAACATGAACATGCTTAGAGTTTGGGGTGGCGGCATTTATGAACATGACATTTTTTACGATTTATGTGATGAAAAAGGAATTTTAGTTTGGCAAGATTTTATGTTTGCCTGTGCCATGTACCCTGGCAACGCTGAATTTTTAGCCAATGTGCAACTAGAAGCTGAACAACAAGTAAAAAGACTAAGAAATCATGCATCTGTAGCTTTGTGGTGTGGAAACAACGAAAATTCGGAAGGATGGCATCGATGGGGTTGGCAAACCAACAGAACTGAAAAAGAAAAAACAGCTATTTGGAATGATTATCTCGCTGTTTTTGATAGCATACTTCCAAAAACAGTTCGACAATTTAGCGACCATACTTCGTATTGGGAAAGTTCCCCTAAATACGGTCGTGGCAATCCGAAATACCAATTTGAAGGCGATGCACACGACTGGTGGGTATGGCACGACGGAGCGCCTTTTGAACATTTTAAAGAAAAAGTCCCTCGTTTTATGAGCGAATTCGGATTTCAATCATTTCCTGGTTATGAGGTTATTAGGTATCTCAATCAAAAAGATAGTATTGATATTCGCTCCAAAAGCATCCAATCGCACCAAAAACATCCCAGAGGATTTCAGTTAATGGAAGAGTACATGCAACGAGATTACACGCTGCCAAAAAATGATGAAGATTATGTGTATATGAGTCAATTAGTACAAGCACGGGGCATCGTAATGGGAATTGAAGCGCATCGAAGAGCTAAGCCCTACAATATGGGAACTCTCTATTGGCAATTAAACGATTGCTGGCCTGCCATTTCTTGGTCGAGTATTGATTATTTCGGAAATTGGAAGGCACTTCAATACAAAGCCAAAAAGGCTTTTAAAAATCTGCTTATTTCTTCAGAAATCAAAAAAGACAGCCTACACCTTTTCGTTGTTAATGACACCTATACAGATGTTAAAGGGCAACTCGAATTAACACTTCTCGATTTTGAAGGAAAAGTAAATTGGAAGCATTCTAAAGAAGTGCATATCCAACCCAACAGCAGTACTATTATTGAAACCATTTCTTTAAAAAATAGCGAAAGAAAATCATCGGTACTCTGTGCAAAACTTGGTGACGAATCTGCTATTATTTATTTGGAGAAACCCAAAGATTTACTACTTCCTAAAAGCAATGCTACGACTACTATAACCAAAATTAACGAAGGTTTTTCTATTAACATACAATCTGAAAAACTTCTTAAAGATGTGTTTTTATTTACTTCTGAAAAAGGGCATTTTAGCGATAATTTTTTTGATATACTACCAGGCGAAACAATACGCATTACCTTTAAAACAAAAGCCCATGCATTACATGATTTGCACCTAAAAACATTGAATGATTTTTTATAAATTTTATTTAACATTCTTTTAACTAAACTCCATTAAACCATTAGGGAAATTTGCAGTCAAATAGGCTTTTACAAATCAACCTAATGAAGAACATTACACTACTTATTTTACTTATTAGCTGTACAACTTTTGCACAGCGTACAACTAAAAGTACATCTCCTAAAATCACACTAACGGGTATCGTTTTAGAAAAAAACAGTAAACAACCCTTAGAGTATGCGACATTGGTATTAACAAACACCAAGACGCAACAAGTTATTGGAGGTGTAACCAATACCAAAGGAAAATTTTCTATCGATGCATCTTCTGGTACCTACGCTATAAAAATTGAGTTTATAGGCTTTAAGACTAAAAGTTTAGGTAATCATGATTTGACAAATGATAAAAACTTAGGGACTATTCTATTGTCAGAAGACGCTGAAACATTAGACGAAGTAGAAATCATCGCAGAAAAGTCTACCGTTGAAATCCGCCTAGATAAAAAGATATACAATGTTGGTAAAGACATGACTGTAAAAGGAGGAAATGCTTCTGATGTGTTGGATAATGTACCTTCTGTTAATGTTGATGCTGAGGGAGCCGTAAGCCTACGTGGTAATGAGAATGTACGTATTTTAATTGATGGTAAACCCTCTGCTTTAGTAGGACTAAATGGTACAGACGCCTTACGTAACTTACCTGCCGATGCCATTGAAAAAGTAGAAGTAATTACTTCTCCTTCTGCTCGTTATGATGCCGAGGGTAGCGCAGGAATTTTAAATATTATTTTACGCAAAGGAAAAATCACTGGATTAAACGGTTCTTTAAATACTACAATTGGATATCCAGAACAATTAGGTTTGGGTGGTAACATAAATTACAGAACTAAAAAAATTAATCTTTTTAGTAATTTAGGATATAATTTTAGAAAAGGTCCAGGAAACTCTCAAAGCTATTTTACAAACTTCGATTCTAATGGTAGTATTTCTGGTTTTAGAAATGAAGATAGAGTGTTTGATAGGGAAAATAATAACTTTAACGGACTAATTGGTTTAGAATATTATTTGAATGAAAATAGTTCTGTAACTGGTTCTTTCTTCTACAGAAAAAATAAGGGAAATGATATTGCTACAAATATAACTGATATTTTTGACGCCAATAAAAACCTACAAAATTCAATTACTAGAATCGAGAATGAAAATGAAGATGGTGTAGACAAACAATACTCCTTAAATTACACAAATAACTTTGATGGAAAAGGTCAAAAATTAACAGTTGATTTACAGTATGGTAATAGTAATGAAAAAGAGGACTCCCCTATTACTGAAAATGGGAACTTAAGAGAATTAAATTCACAAGTAACAAAATCTAAAACACGATTACTACAGATAGATTATGTTTTACCCATTGGAGAGAGCAGCCAATTTGAAGCAGGGCATAAGGCAGATTTACAAGATGTTTTTTCAGATTTTCAGCAGAGAGATGAAAACGGCGTATTACAAACTGATATTTCTAATGCTATAAACTTTAAACAATATATTTATGCTTTTTATTCACAATACGGTAATAAAATAAATAAGTTTTCTTATCTACTTGGTTTAAGAGCAGAAATTACCGACGTAGACCTAACATTGTTAAATACCAATGAGTTTTCAGATAAAAACTATACAGAATGGTTTCCTACTGTAAACTTAGGTTACGAACTAAAAGACAACGAAAACATCACATTAGGATACGCTCGTAGAATAAGAAGACCAAGAAGCTGGTTTATTAACCCTTTTGAAAGCCGCAGTTCTGCTACCAATGTGTTTAGAGGAAATCCAGATTTAAACCCAGCCTATACCAGTTCTTTTGACTTAGGATATAACACTCGAATTCGTAAATTTGACTTGGGAGCTTCGTTGTATTACCAACACTCTACTGATATTATTCAAATAACCAGTAGCATTGAAAACAGAGATATAAATAACGATGGTAATCTTATTCCTATTACAGTTAGAACTCCTTTAAATCTTAATGGAGAAAGCAGGTACGGATTTGAGTTCACTTCTAATTATAATCCATCTAAAAAAATACGTTTAACAGCTTCATTCAATTACTTTAAATTTAATACTGATGCTTTTCAAGGAGACGGAACAATATTTCCTTTAGCAGAAGTTAACGAAAGTAGTTGGTTTGCTAGATTAAATTCACGGGTAACTTTACCATGGAAGGTTCAATGGCAAACACGCTTAATGTATCGTGGTCCTCAAGAGAATGCACAAGGAACAAGAGATAAATTATTTATGGCTGACCTCTCTTTTAGTAAAGATTTATTTAAAGATAAAGCCACACTAGTTTTAAACGTTAGGGACTTGTTCAATTCTAGAAAAAGAGAGAGTATTACCAATTTATACGACTCTGATGGTAATTTAATATCTATTTTAGATGGTGCTTTTCAATGGAGAGAACGCCAAATATCATTGAACTTCACCTATCGTTTCAACCAAAATAAAAAACGTGAGCGACCTCAACGTGGAGAATTTGATGGTGGTGGTGAAGACTTTGGAGGATAGATAAATACTTTCTATCACTTTTTAAAAATAAGTATAAATGAACCATTAAAATCTGTATCAAAATTCATTTCCCCTGAAGAGAGAAATCATAAACTCCATTATAGAGTTTTGATTAGCACTACTCAACTTTTTATGTATCACAATTCACTTTTGCTTGGTTAAAAATGACCAATCACCTTGCAATTTGTTGATTAACTGATAGATAATTGAGGGGTTGATTATTCTTACAAGCCTAATATTAAATGAGTTATATAGAATTAGTCAAATCCTTCTCCAGGAGATCCAGGACTTTGTGCTTGTGCTTTTTTAGGGTCTAAAATCATATAAAAACCCAAAGCTGTTAATGCTGTATACTTACCATATTTTCCTATCTTTTCAAGGGCTTCTTTGCGTGTTATATGGTGTTTATCTTCTTTGTGTAATTTCATAAGACATATTAGTTTTATAAGGGTTTCTTTTCAGTTATTTTATACTCAACTCTACGCTTACATGAACTCGTTCATTGATTATGGATGTATGTTAATAATCCAATCATTCTAATAGTAACTTTTTGCGTAAGGTTCCATTTTTAGTATCTACTTTTAAAATATAAATACTCGAAGAGAGCTCCGGTAAGGCTACCGCCGAAGAATTGCTTGCATTAAATGTTGTTTGTAGCACTTTTTTGCCTAACACATCAAATAGTGTCACGTTGGCTGCTGTATCAGTTAGGCCCATAATGTGTAAATTTTTATCCTTTTGAAAAATTAAAACATCATCTAACGTATGCACTTGCGCAGTTGGTGATTTAGAGGAAATGTGTATATAAAAACGTCCTACACCAACTACTATTTCATCTGAACCCATTTCATAACTGGCGTTCCCTATTTCTGTAAAGGTACCAGCATCTCTATCTTCCAAATATACGTTTACGTCGCTAGGTAGGTTTTGTGTTTCGACTGAAAAATTTAAGTTTTTACCCGCATTTGCATGTACGCCAATAGGTATGACCATTGTTTCTAATTCGGTAATGGGTAAGGTTTGCTTTGCAAATGGTATGGTTTCTTTAGTATCAACTAAATGAGTGTATACATTTAAACCTGAATTCACTCCATTAAACATACCAATATCCAAACCAGCATCTAATCCTTTGGTTCCTGAATCTGTATAATTTATTGTTGTTTTTCTAGTAGCAACACCATCAGATAGATTAAGTGTTAATGATGGAACATCACTTTTATAAAAGGGCACACCAGTCTGATGGCTTTGCATCGCAGAAGTAATTGATGCATTATCTTCAGGTACTTTTGAATTAACAAAAAACGCTTGCCCAGGATGCACATATCCTGTGGTTAAGGGATCGTAAGACGCTGTACTGGCATTCCATACATATACTGCTTGATAGGCATCAGATAGTAAATCGCTTCCAACAATACCGTTGCTCGCTATAAAGGCACCGATATCCATGTAAGAGGGAAAAGAATTACCGATGAGATTCCAATTATTAGCTCCTTGTGATATTAAAGGAGTTGCAAGTGTTGGTATTGTTCCTGTAAAAGAAAAGTCGCCACCTGTAGTTTGTTTTTTTAACGCATAGCCTGTTCCTGTAGCAAAATCTTCTGTAGTGCCTCCTTGAAAATATCTCCAGTGTCCGGTAACAACATCAGAAGTAACATTGTTATATGTAGAAACACCTCTATTGGTACCCGAAATAGCTATTCCGTTGTTGGTTACCCATGCGTCGTCGTATTGCTCACCTACAACAGGACTAGCAACTAAATGCCAGTTGACATCGGGTACATTCACATTATAAGTAATATCCCCATAGTTTGCTCCACTAATTAGTAAAGAACTTCCAGCGTTAACAGTAACGCTTCCTAAGTTCGTAAAATCTCCAGCAACGGTTAAAGCATTATTAACGTTTAAAGAAGAGGAAGTATTGATAAAAATATCTTGTACCTCCACACTCGTCGTTATTGTAGGTTGGTTGGTAACGTTAGGGACTCTTATATAAGAAGATGTAGTTGGCACTGAGTTGGGAGTCCAGTTAGAAGCAGTTCCCCAATCGGTACTCGCACTACCATTCCATTCGCTAGAAATCAATCTGAATTGTTGATTAGCGTTGCTAGCGTTTACATCAAAGGTCTGGATTTGCGCACCCGGTAATCCATCTTGAATATCAAAGGCTTTTACAGGAACATTGACAGAACCAAAATTACAGGTAGTAAAGGCTATTTGAAACACATACGAGCCCGTATTTGTACCTTCAGAGATTAAAAATTCTACATTGGCATCTGTGGCTAAGTATCTAGCTTGCACATCTCCAAAAATACCGCACCATCCATCTTTTATTCCAATGTAGCTTCCTGTTTGTACATTTTTAATTTTATACACATTTGCTCCTTGGTGTTCGAAAACCCACAATTGTTTATTATCTAAAAAATTAGGGGTTGTCATCGACACATCATAGTCTCCAGTAGTAGCTGTAACCATCGCTTCCTGATGCACATCTGAATAAATTTGATATGTTCCATTGGGTATTATTTGTGCACTTAAAATGCTAGAATATACTACAAGAAAACAGATACAGAAGTAAATTTTTATTACGTTTTTCATTTTTATAACTTATTGAAGTGTTAAAACTATTATCAAACCTATAACCGATAGCAAAGTCATGAATTACAGACTAGTAACATTCGGGTTTAGTCATAACAAAAGTGTACTAAACTTTTTTAAAATGTTTTATATCAGTGGGTATTCAATAAAATTAACAAAAGAAAATAGCCGAATTGTTTTTCTTTTTAAAAAAGTGGATAGGCTTTCAATATAAAAAATACAAAACACTAAAAATCAAATAATTAAAAAAAGTATTTTTTAAAAAAAAGTAGATTAATCAGTTATTTTAAATGCTGAATTTCAGTTTTTTAACCGAATTTATTTTATCAAATATTGATTATTTCATTAAAAGAAGTTGAAATTAAACTACTTGATTGTGCTTTCTTATAAAATGGTGCAATTCTTTTTTTGATGATGGAAGAGTATAAAAATCAAGATTCAAAAACTAAACAAACGTTTAAAAAGTTCATAAAAAAACCACACTTTTTTGTGTGGTTTTAGCGTATATAATGTACAAAAAGCTTACTTACCTTCTTCAGCAGCTTTTTTTGCTTCTCGTTTTAATTTCATGTTTTCCCAGATAGTTCCACCAATCCAGTAAGGAACTACAAATGTTAATAAGAAAATTAACAGCCAAAATCCAGCCGTAAAAATAAACATGAATAATACCAATCCTGAAAATTCTGAAAAATCTAACATTTGTTTCTTATTAATAATAGTTATGGCACAAAATTATAACTATTTTTCTTTTCCTCCAATAAAATCTGATAAAAATCACTCTTAAAAACTATAAGAATTTGTAATTTTGAACCTCATTAATTGTAAGCATTTTAAATCATTTCAAATGACAAAATATAGAATCGAGAAAGATACCATGGGTCAGGTAGAAGTTCCTGCCGATAAATATTGGGGAGCTCAAACCGAGCGTTCTCGTAACAACTTTAAAATTGGCCCAGCTGCCTCTATGCCTTTAGAGATTGTATACGGGTTTGCCTACTTAAAAAAAGCTGCTGCTTATACCAATGCTGAATTGGGTGTATTAGCTATTGAAAAGCGTGATTTAATCGCACAGGTGTGTGATGAAATCTTAGCTGGAAAGCTCGACGATCAGTTTCCGTTGGTAATTTGGCAAACGGGTTCTGGCACACAATCGAATATGAATGTAAACGAGGTAATTGCTAATCGCGCCCACGAAATTGCTGGCAATGTAATTGGTAAAGGAGAAAAAACGATTCAACCGAACGACGATGTAAACAAATCGCAATCTTCTAACGATACGTTTCCTACAGGAATGCACATAGCGGCGTACAAAAAGATTGTAGAAGTAACCATTCCTGGTGTAGAGCAATTACGTGATACGTTACAAGCAAAGTCTGAAGCATTTAAAGATGTGGTAAAAATTGGACGCACACACTTAATGGATGCTACTCCTCTTACCTTAGGACAAGAGTTTTCTGGATATGTAGCCCAATTAAATTTTGGATTAAAAGCCTTAAAAAACTCCTTAACACACTTAGCGCAATTAGCTTTAGGAGGAACTGCGGTAGGAACAGGATTAAACACCCCTGAAGGTTACGATGTTTTAGTGGCTAAATACATTGCGAAGTTTACTGGACTGCCTTTTGTAACTGCTGAAAATAAGTTTGAGGCCTTGGCAGCACACGATGCCCTAGTAGAAACTCACGGAGCTTTAAAACAATTAGCGGTTTCTTTAAATAAAATTGCCAACGATATTCGTTTAATGGCATCAGGACCACGTTCGGGAATTGGTGAAATTATTATTCCAGCCAACGAACCAGGTTCTTCTATCATGCCAGGAAAAGTAAATCCAACACAAGCAGAAGCTTTAACAATGGTTTGTGCACAAGTAATGGGGAACGACGTCGCGGTAACCGTAGGAGGAACTCAAGGTCATTATGAGTTAAATGTATTCAAGCCTATGATGGCGGCTAACGTATTGCAATCGGCCCAATTATTAGGAGATGCTTGTGTGTCGTTTGATGTGAACTGTGCTGCGGGTATTGAACCCAACCAAGCTAGAATTACCGAGTTATTAAATAACTCATTAATGCTCGTTACGGCGTTGAATACGAGAATTGGCTATTATAAAGCTGCTGAAATTGCCAATACCGCGCATGCAAACGGAACTACCTTAAAAGAAGAAGCAGTCCGTTTAGGATATGTAACACCAGAACAATACGATGAATGGGTAAAACCAGAAGACATGACTGGAAGTTTAAAATAGCATGTACCTTTTATGATGTATAATAAGAGCCTTCACAACAAAGATACTGTGAAGGCTCTTAGTTTATCTAGATACTACCATTAGGAAAAAACAGTAAAGACCCACTATACTTATAAAAAAAGGTGTTTTGTTTCTCTGATCTATTCTCTATTCTCTATTTTCTATTTTATCTCTAAACAAAATCCCTAAGTACCGTTGATAATGAGAATATTTCATTAAAAAACCGCTGCTGCAATTTTTTGAATATTGGTTGATCTTCCCATTGAGTAATAATGTAAAATGGGTACTCCTTTTTGTAACAGTTCTTTACTTTGTGCAATGCACCACGCTATTCCTACTTGGCGTACTTCGTTATTGTCTTTGCATTTTAGTACTTCTTTTACCAACGTATCGGGTAAATCTACCTTAAAACGGTGCGGAATTAAATTCAACTGTTTTTTAGTTGAAATAGGTTTTAATCCTGGAATAATAGGAACCGTAATTCCTTCTTCTCTACATTTTTCTACAAATTCAAAATACTTTTGGTTGTCAAAAAACATCTGTGTCACCACATAGTTTGCTCCGTTTTTAATTTTCTTCTTTAAAAAGTGAATATCAGAATCTAAACTTGGTGCTTCCATGTGTTTCTCAGGATAGCCTGCTACTCCAATACAAAAATCAGTTTTTGAGGAATTTTGTAAGTCATCATCTAAGTACTTTCCTTTATTCAGGTTATCGATTTGCGTTACCAATTCAGTAGCATAGGTATGCCCCTCTTTTTCAGGTTTAAAATAGGTTTCACTTTTTACGGCATCGCCACGTAAGGCAACCACATTATCAATGCCTAAAAAATCGAGGTCTATTAAAAAGTTTTCGGTGTCTTCTTTCGTAAACCCTCCACATAAAATATGCGGAATGGCATCTACCTGATATTTATTTTGAATTGCCGCACAAATACCTACCGTACCTGGGCGCTTTTTTACCACTTGTTTTTTTAACAATCCATCTCCTAATTCTTTATACACGTACTCTTCGCGATGATAGGTTACGTCTATAAAAGGCGGATTGAACTCCATTAACGGGTCAATATTTTTAAATATTGACTCAATCGTGTCTCCTTTTAACGGAGGGAGAATTTCAAACGAGAATAATGAATTGCCATTTGCTTTTTGTAAGTGTTCTGTTACCTTCATAAGTTCAATCTTATAAAGGCGTATTTAATTATACCAATGAAGCCAACAATAGTGATATTGCTGCCATTGCAAGTAGTTGTATTGCGAATCGAATCTCTAAACTATACTTTTTCATCTGTTTAATTTTATTCATTTTTTCGGGCTGCAATATTACTACTTTTCTTTAGATTATAGTTTATCTAATTTTAATTTATTGTTAATTAAATACGCGCTATTATGTATTAGTTTTAATGTTCCTTTTAATTATCTGATATATTGGGATGTAACCATTTTCTAGCTTTTTCTAAGGGGATATTTTTTCGTTCTGCATAATCTCTTACTTGATCGTCTGTTATTTTCCCCAAACCGAAATATTTTGCTTCGCTATTGGCAAAATAGTATCCTGAAACTGCTGCTGCTGGCCACATGGCTAAACTTTCTGTTAAACGTACTCCTATATGCTCTTCTACCTGTAACAATTCCCAAATAGTCTCTTTTTCTAAATGATCGGGACAGGCAGGATAACCGGGTGCAGGACGAATTCCTTTGTATGCTTCTTGTATCAATTCTTCATTGGTTAAATTTTCTTCGGAAGCATAGCCCCAATGTTTGGTTCTCACTCGGTGATGTAAGTATTCAGCAAATGCTTCAGCAAAACGATCGGCAATAGCTTGTACCATAATTGCATTGTAATCATCGTGATTTTCTTTGTAATGTAATGCCAATGCATCGGCTCCGAAAATAGCGGTACAAAAAGCGCCTATATAATCTGTTCTTGTGGTTTGTTTAGGAGCAATAAAATCTGCCAAAGCAAAACTTGGTTTTCCTTCACGCTTTTTTAATTGCTGACGCAGGGTTCTAAATACGGCCACTTCTTTTCCTTTCTTTTGAACTGAAATATCATCGTCGTTAGTCGTGTTTGCTTCAAACAACCCAAAAACAGCTTTGGATTTTAATGCTTGTTTTTCAATGATTTGCTGTAGCATTTTTTGTGCATCTTCGTATAAACTAGATGCCTCCTCTCCTACTACTTCATCTTCTAGGATATCAGGAAACTTTCCGTGTAAGTCCCATGAGCGAAAAAACGGACTCCAGTCAAAATAGGGTACCAAGTCTTTTAAACTTACTTGTACTAGTTTTTGTACTCCTAGCTCTTTAGGTTTCGCAATGTCAGTAGTATCCCAATCTATTCTAAATTTACGTGCTCTTGCTTCCTCAATAGCTATATAGTGCTTCTGCTTACCTCGTTGTAAGAACTTATCACGAAAGGCTGAGTAATCTTTCTTCAATTTGGTAACATATTCATTAGAAGTTTCTCTATTCAGCAAATCTCCTACTACCGTTACGGCTCTAGAAGCATCGTTTACGTGTACTACTGCATTTTTATACTGTGTATCAATCTTTACAGCAGTATGTGCTTTTGAAGTAGTTGCACCACCAATTAACAAAGGAACTTCTAAGTTTTGACGTTCCATTTCTTTGGCTATGTACACCATTTCATCTAACGAGGGCGTTATGAGTCCGCTTAAGCCGATGGCATCTACGTTTTCTTTTTTGGCGGTTTCAATAATCTTCTCTGGTGGTACCATCACTCCTAAATCGATAATCTCATAATTGTTACAACCTAATACCACCGATACGATGTTTTTACCAATATCATGCACATCTCCTTTGACGGTTGCCATCAATATTTTTCCAATAGCTTTTTGCTTCTCACTTTTCTCTGCTTCAATGAACGGATTTAAGTAAGCGACGGCTTTCTTCATCACTCGGGCAGATTTTACAACTTGTGGTAAAAACATTTTTCCTGCACCGAACAAATCTCCCACCACATTCATTCCTGTCATTAAATGCCCTTCAATTACATGCAGCGGTTTAGCAACACTTAAACGTGCTTCTTCAGCATCTTCTTCAATAAAAGTATCTATTCCTTTCACCAAAGAGTGTGTTATACGGTCTTGTAATGGTAAACTTCTCCATTCTAAAACCTGTTCGCTGTTTTCTTTTTTGTTTCCTTTTACGGTTTCTGCAAACTCTAACAGGCGTTCGGTAGCATCGTCTCTTCTGTCTAAAATAACATCTTCAATATGTTCTAATAAATCCTTCGGAATATCGTCATACACCTCTAACATTGTCGGATTTACAATTCCCATATTCATTCCTGCTTTGATGGCATGGTATAAAAACACCGAGTGCATAGCTTCACGTACGACATTATTTCCTCTAAAAGAAAACGATACGTTACTTACGCCACCACTCACACTAACATGCGGTAAATTTTCACGTACCCATCGGGTAGCTTCAATGAAATCTATGGCATTTTTTCTGTGTTCTTCCATTCCAGTAGCGACTGGAAAAATGTTTAAATCGAAAATGATATCTTCTGGCGGAAAGTGGACGGTGTCCACTAACAATCTGTAAGAACGCTCGGCGATTTCAATTCTTCGCTCATACGTATCTGCCTGCCCTACTTCATCGAAAGCCATAATAATTACTGCGGCTCCGTATCGTTTAATTTGCGTTGCTTCCCAAATAAATTTTTCTTCTCCTTCTTTTAAGGAAATAGAGTTTACGACCGATTTACCTTGTACTACCTGCAATCCTGCTTCTATAATTTCCCATTTAGAGCTATCAATCATTATAGGAACTCTGGCAATATCGGGTTCAGAAGCAATAAGATTTAAGAAACGTATCATGGCTTCTTTTCCATCAATCAAACCATCATCCATATTAATGTCGATAATTTGCGCACCACCATCAACCTGATGACGGGCAATTGCCAACGCTTCATCGAACTTTTCTTCTTTTATCAATCGTAAAAATTTACGCGACCCTGCTACATTGGTTCGCTCACCAACATTGATAAAATTACTTTCAGGTGTAATAATTAACGGTTCTAACCCTGATAATTTCATATACCTTTTAGGTATATGGTTATTGGTTGTTGGTTGCTGGTCTATTTTTTCTATCATAACTTTTTATAGTAGTTAATAAAACCATTTAATATTTTTTTGCAAGAAGTTACTTTACCGAGGATACTTTCAAGATCACTACTTTTAAGATATCCTAAATCAAAAGACACATATAATTGAGTTTCTACTTCTTGTAACGAGCCCTTAGCTATGTACAGAAAATGGATGGTTTCTTTTGTAGATTGTCTTCCTATCCCTTCTGCGATATTTGAAGGTATGGATACAACACTTCTGCGAATTTGATTTGTTAATCCATACATTTCTTCTTTTGGAAATGATTGTGTCAATAAATAAACAAGTTTGACCAATTCTCTCGTGTATTTCCAAACATCCAATTCTGTGTAATTCATACTCTTATTGTTATTTCTCTAAAATTCCAACCAACTAAAAACCAACACCAATCAACTACTGTAATTTCGTGGTTTATACTTCGCTGCTATCGCTGCTATGGCTTTGATGTGGGCGGGGGTGGTACCGCAACATCCTCCTATAATATTGATTATATTTTTCTTTAAATATTCTTCTATTTGCTGGGCGGTTTCTTCAGGTGTTTCGTCATATTCACCAAAAGCATTGGGCAATCCTGCGTTGGGATGTGCCGAAATAGCAAAGTCTGTTTTAGACGCAATCGCTTCCAAGTGTGGCTGCAATAAATTGGCTCCTAAGGCACAGTTAAATCCTACTGATAACAACGGAATATGAGAAATTGAAATTAAAAAAGCCTCGGCTGTTTGTCCTGATAACGTTCGTCCCGAAGCATCGGTAATGGTACCAGAAACCATGATAGGAATTTCGATATGTCGTTCCGTTTTCACTTCTTCAATAGCAAATAAAGCAGCTTTAGCGTTTAGGGTATCAAATACTGTTTCTACCAATAATATATCTACGCCGCCATCTAACAAGGCTTCTACTTGTTGTTTGTAGGCAGTTCGCAATTCGTCAAAGGTTACCGCTCTGTACCCTGGATCGTTTACATCAGGCGACATGCTTGCGGTACGATTGGTTGGGCCTATAGAACCTGCTACAAAACGAGGTTTGCGTGGTTCTTTTGCAGTAAATTCTTCGGCTACTTCTTTCGCTATTTTAGCAGACTCGTAATTTAACTCATATACCAACTCTTCTAGTTGGTAATCTGCCATGGCAATGGTAGTTGCTGAAAAAGTGTTGGTCTCTACGATATCGGCTCCTGCCGCAAAGTACTTTCTGTGTACTTCCTTTACCGCTTCGGGTTGCGTAATGGATAACAAGTCGTTGTTTCCTTGCAATGGAGTTGGGTGGTCTTTAAAACGTTTTCCACGAAAATCTTCTTCGGAAAATTTATATTCCTGAAGCATGGTTCCCATAGCGCCATCGAGCACGAGGATTCGTTTTTGTATTTCTTGATAAATGTTTGACATTCCTGATAGTTAGTGTGTTGTTATCAGGAAAAGAGGAAGTAAACTTCTTTTCGTTATCTCTCTGCAAATGCAGTAGAATGTAGCACCTTCTTTGTTTTCACAAAGGGTTGCTAAGGTTTCAAAGGGTCTATTCCCTCCACCTTTCTTGATAACATCAATACGTTAATGAACGGCGCAAAGTTATAGTATTATTTTTAGTTATCCAATTTTTATTGTAGAATTGAGAATGATAGAAGTTGAAATAGTAACTACAACTAATTTTATGAATCTACTTTTTTCAGTCTAAAAACAGAAAAGTATAACTATAAAACATTTATTAAAGCATGATATTCGTCAGTTAAAGAATAAACTATGATTTGTAACTTTAACACCTAAAATAATCAACATATGCAAGTATACGACGACAAACACATAAAAAATGTAGTTTTTGTGGGTGCACATGGCTCTGGCAAAACTACCTTAGCTGAAACAATGCTTTTTGAGGCAGGATTAATCAACAGAAGAGGTACTGTAGAAGATAAAAATACCGTTTCAGACCACCACGAGATAGAACACGAAAGAGGTATTTCTGTGTTCGCCACACCACTACATACTGAATGGCGTAATTACAAAATAAATATTATTGATACTCCTGGTCTCGACGATTTTATAGGAGAAATTATCTCTTCTATTCGCGTGGGAGATACTGTTGTTAATGTAATAGATGGAAAACAAGGTGTAGAAATAGGTACTGAAATAATTTGGAATTATATAGATACTTATAACCGACCCACTTTATTTGTGGTAAACCAAATAGATCATGTGAATTGTGATTTTAACGAGTCTTTTAACAGTATCAAAAAATTAGTAGGAAACAATGCGGTAAAAATTCAGTATCCTGTTAAGATAGAAGGAGCCCAGTGCATAATTGATGTGCTTAAAATGAAACTATATAAATTCAAACCCGAGGGTGGTAAGCCAGAAAAATTGCCGATTCCTGAGAGTGAACAAGAAACTGCCAATGCACTTCATAATGAACTTGTTGAAAAGGCTGCAGAAAACGATGAAAACTTAATGGAATTGTACTTTGATAAAGGCACCTTGAATGAAGATGAAATGCGACAAGGAATTAAAATAGGAATGTTGCAGCATCAGCTATTTCCGGTATTCTGTGTTTCTGCCTTACTCGATATGGGTACTGGTAGATTAATGGGATTTATAGACAATGTAGCTCCAGCGGCTTCAGAGCTAAAACCTGAATATAGCAAAGAAGGTAAGGAAATTGACCGCACTCCCGATGCCCCAACAAGTTTATTTATCTTTAAAACTTTACATCAGCCCAATTTGGGTCAGGTAACGTTCTTTAAAGTAATGTCTGGTGAAATAAATACGAATGATAAGTTAACCAATGCACAAAATGGTGAAGTGGAAACCATTAACCAGCTCTTTATTATGGATGGTAAAGAACGTAAATCGGTTCAAAAACTCACTGTAGGTGATATCGGCGCTACCTTAAAGTTAAAACATACTGAAACCAATGATACCTTGTATGGTGGTCAAGAAAGTATTACTATTAAAGAAATTCAATATCCTGCCCCAAGAATTACAAAAACTGTTAATCCTACAAACCAAAATGATGAAGAAAAACTAACAGAGGCACTCAAAAAAATACACAGTCAAGATCCTACAGTAGAGATATCGTATTCAAACGAATCTAAAGAAATGCTCATTGGCTGCCAAGGAGAATTGCACTTAGCGACTATTAATTGGGCCTTGGAAAATATTTATGGAGTGCAGGCTAGTTATAAAAAACCTAAAATTTTATACCGTGAAACCATTGTAAAGCCCAGTAGAGGTTTTTATAAGCATAAGAAACAATCGGGCGGTGCGGGTCAGTTCGGAGAAGTGCATTTAAAAATTGAGCCTTGGTACGAAGGTATGCCTGAACCCGAAGGGTTTAACATACGAGGTAAAGAAGAAATAGACCTTAACTGGGGTGGTAAACTGGTAATGTATAATTGTATTGTTGGAGGTGTTATCGACCAACGTTATTTAACTGCCATTCTAAAAGGTGTTTTAGAAGTAATGGAAAACGGACCGCTTACGGGGTCTTTTATTAGAGATGTACGTGTTATGGTATACGACGGTAAGATGCACTCTGTAGACTCTAATGATATTTCGTTTAAAATTGCTGGTGCAAATGCATTTAAAGAAGCATTTTTAAATGCTAATCCGAAATTATTAGAACCTATATTAGAATTAGAGGTAAAAGTACCTGAAGAAATGGTAGGTAGTGTCATGACCGATTTACAATCGAGAAGAGCACTTATACAAGGAGTAACTAGTTTAGATCATTATCAGATTTTAAAATGTACGATACCCGCTGCGGAAATGTATGGTTATTCAACTGACTTACGATCTCTTACACAAGGAAAAGCTACGTTTAGCTCAAAATTTTCATCTTATCAAACCGTGCCTGCCAATACACAAGAAATAATTGTAAAAGAATGCAAATCGGAACAGTTAACAGAAGTGTAATGCATAGTAGCACTAGTTGAGCATATATATAACTCAAATTACAGCGTTATCATATAGCATCAACATAATCGGTAAGGAATAACAATTTAGTGTGCCATCCTAGGTACACCTCTTAAACCAGCAGTTAACTGCTGGTTTAAGAGCCTTATCTACATAAGGGGGAAACTGTTGAATTTTATAAAAAATAAACGTACAACAACACCCTTTATAAAAAAGTAACTCTCAATTTTATGCAATGATAAACTCTATAAAGTTGCCTCGACACCTAATAGACCGATACTACTAAAACCGAAAATTAAGAATCTAAGCTACAACCATACAGCTATTAACTCGTTAAAACATCTTCTAAAAACAGGGTGTTACATTCACAAATAATTTAGTAATTTCGACTTTATAAATTACTTTCATGAAAGTTTGTATAGCCGAGAAACCGAGTGTAGCCCTTGAGATTGCTAATATCTTAGGAGCCAAGACCAAACGAGATGGATATTTCGAGGGGAATGGCTATGCGGTTACCTATACTTTTGGTCATTTATGCACGCTTTTAGAGCCCAAAGATTACAAACCGCACTGGAAAAGTTGGGATTTAAACAATTTACCCATGCTTCCTGAACGTTTTGGCACCAAAGTTACGGGTGATAGCGGTATTCAGAAACAGTTCAAAATTGTAAAGTCTTTATTTGAAAAAGCGGAGGTAGTTATCAACTGCGGGGATGCTGGACAAGAAGGAGAACTCATTCAACGATGGGTAATTAATCAAGCTAATTACAAAGGTAAAATTCAGCGATTATGGATTTCTTCCTTAACTGAAGAGGCGATTAAAGAAGGTTTTGAAAACCTAAAAAACAACGACGATTACAATAATTTATATTACGCAGGGTATTCTCGTGCCATTGGCGATTGGTTGTTAGGGTTAAACGCCACTCGTTTGTATACCGTAAAGTTCGGTGGTTACAAACAAGTGTTATCTATTGGTAGAGTACAAACCCCTACCCTTGCCATGTTGGTCGACCGTTATAAAGAAATTCAAACCTTTAAACCCGAAACGTATTGGGAGTTACAAACCCAATATCGTGAGACCTTATTTAGTTGTGAAGAAGGACGTTTTTTAAAAAAAGAAGACGGACAAGCTTTTGCCGATAAAGTAAAAGAAAGTGACTTTGAAATAACTTCGGTTTCTAAGAAAAAAGGAAAAGAATACGCTCCTAAATTGTTCGATTTAACAGGATTACAAGTATACTGTAACAATAAATTTAGTTTTTCTGCAGATGAAACCTTAAAAATTGTGCAGAAACTATATGAAATGAAAGTGGTTACCTACCCAAGAGTGGATACTACTTTTTTACCAAACGATATATACCCTAAAGTCCCAAATATTTTAAAAGGATTACAAAAGTACGCTTCGTTAACACAGCCCCTATTAGGAAAAAAAATACGCAAATCGAGTAAAGTTTTTAACGATAAAAAAGTAACCGATCACCATGCTATTATTCCTACAGGAGTTGAAATCAAACTACAATACAACCAGCAACAAGTATATGATATTATTGTAAAACGATTTATCGCAGTATTTTACCCCGATAGTGATATCTCAAAAACGGAAGTGAAAGGAGAAGCGGATAAAGTACCTTTTAGAACTTCAGGAAAAGAAATACTTACCAAAGGTTGGCGTGTGGTTTTTGAGTTTGGCAATGAGGCTAAAAAGACAGAAGAAAAAGATGTGCTTCCTACTTTTAAAAAAGGAGAAAAAGGTCCGCACGAACCCTCGTTTTTAGAAAAGGAAACCAAGCCTCCTCGAAATTATACCGAAGCGAGTTTGTTACGTGCTATGGAAACCGCTGGAAAACAAGTAGATGATGACGAAATGCGTGAATTAATGAAAGAAAACGGCATTGGGCGTCCTTCTACACGTGCCAGTATTATTGAAACTTTATTTAGAAGAAAATATATCGAACGTCAAAAAAAATTGATTATCCCAACGCAAACAGGCATTGATTTGATCGATTTAATTGATAATGAATTGTTAAAATCGGCTCAATTAACAGGGTTGTGGGAAAAACGTTTAAAAGAAATTGAACGTGGTGAATACCATGCGGCTACATTTATCAATCAAATGAAAAAAATGGTCGATGATTTGGTCTATGAAGTACGTTCGAGTTCTAAAACCAAACGCATTTCTTACGAAGCCCAACAAAAGAAGCAAGAGGTTAAAAAAAACACTTCAAAAAAGAAAACAGTGGTTGGCAAAGAATGTCCAAAATGCAACGGAGGACAATTATTAAAAGGAACTGCTGCTTACGGATGTTCTGCATATAAAAATGGTTGTGATTTTACCCTATCTTTTGAGTTTATGGATAAAAAAATATCTGAAAATCAACTTATTCGTTTACTTGATAAAGGATGTACTACCAACTTAAAAGGCTTTAACATGGCAGGTAAAAAAGTAGCGGGTTTGGTTCGTTTTGATGATAACTTTAATTTAAAGTTTGAACCAAAAAAAACGAACTCAAATATCATTTCAAACGATAACGAGAAATCTCACTCCGAGTCCCTAACCTGTCCTAAGTGTAGTAAAGGAACTATTTTAAAAGGAAAAGCTGCCTATGGTTGTTCTGAATATAAAAGTGGTTGCGATTTTGTGTTTACTTTCAATGATATTAAAAAAATTGCCAACGGCAAACCACTTACCAAAGAGTTCGTTTCTAAAATATTGACTTCTTAAAGAAGTAGGCATTCCATCGGGGTCGGTTACGCCTCCCTTGCGCCAGCTGGCTCGTTCGCTAAAAAGGTATACCATATCTTTTTTTTAACGCCCCGCAATCCAAGTTATATGCAAACGGTGACTTATCTAACTGTATTGGGCTTTCCTCCAACGGGTCTAGGTTAAAAAACCTTCCTAAGGTTGCATCGTAATTTCGCTGTTGCTACAATACTTAACAAACATTTTTCTATACAGATACGTACTTTTATCTTTATTATGGTTTGCTATTACTCCCTTTAGGTAGTGAATACCACTCCCCTTACCGTCGGAGTGTCGCTCCCCTTACCGTTGGAGTGTCACTCCAATTAGGCATGGAGTATCACTCCCCTTAGCATTGGAGTGTCATCATGATTAGGCTCGGGTCGTCGTCCCGATAAAAAATGTGTCGCTTTTTATCTTTATTTTTTATATTTGGAAGGATATACGGTCGTAAAACCGTGGGCTTCTCCTACTTAAGAAGTAGTTGATGCGAAAGTGACAACCACTAAACATGCCCAAATAGCAGCGACCTAAATAGCGGTATACAAATCGTTTATGACAAAAAAACTACTTTTATTACTTCTATAGCTGTGCTTATGGGATTCCGTAAGAATGTATGCACCGATTGTATTAAGTTTGTAGGAACAGTATAATTAATAGTAACTTATTTTAAGAACTTTATAATGTCGCATGCTTTTGTTGAAATAAAAGCATGAACGTTTAACTATAACGAGTTAAAAACTATTAAAACTCAGAAATTAAAAACCCTTGTAATAGTTTAGAAAGAACAGTATATTTATTAAAAAATAACAGCACTAAAAATTAACAAAAAGTATCTTTATACCTCCAAATAGGTTGTATAAGAGTGCTAAAGGTATTTATATAAACAAGTTGTGCCTCATTAAAACTGAAAAATGCTAATAGACGATATATTCAAAAAAATAAATATTCAAGACGGACATAGAGGCTACTATATGTTCGAAACCTTTATTCTTAATTTACTTAAAATTCATCTTGAAAAAGTAAAAAAACCATTTATCTCTCAACCTCGGAGAATTGGTTTCGATGCTTATGCACCTGAAGGTATTGAGGATATTGAAGGAGCTACTCAAATAGAGATTAAGTTTAATCTCGAAAGGTTTCCTATTAAACGTCTAATAGACCAGGTTATACATATTCAAGCTAAAATTAAAGAACCTGAACCGTTTGATAATCTACTAATAATTTCGCCTAATCCTATATCAAATAGATTTAAAAGCTATATACTTCATCGGATTGAAGACGAAAAATTACCTTTCAAAATTATAGTTTGGGGACCTGAGGAAGTTAATAGTATAGTAGCGAAAAACCGAAAAGAAGCCAATACTATTGCCAACAACCTTTTCTCTTTAAGAATTGAATCTGCAGTTGTTCAATCCTCAAAGGATTGGGAAAAAGAAAGACAAGAAAAAATTGAATTATTAAATAGATTGTATAAAAAAGGACAATTTTCTTTCTTCCTTGGTGCAGGCGTTTCAAGTAGTGCAGGAATGCCTGATTGGAATACACTTTTAAATTCTTTATTCGTAACATATTTAACGAACGAATTTGATAATGAATCAAAAATATTAGATACCGATATCGAGCAAATTGTTAATAGATTAAATCAAATTGATGAACCTTCTGCATTAATGGCGGCTCGGTATTTAAGAAAAGGATTAGATAATAGGAACACAGAGTCCGAACAGTTTACAAAAACAATAACTGAAAATCTATATAAGTTACGTGACACAGGAAAAGCTATTGATTCAGAATTAATAAAAGCTATTGTCGAAATGTGTATGCCTTTAAGAACAGGTGCAAAAGTAAAATCTGTTATAACATACAATTTCGATGACCTAATAGAAAGACAACTTGAATCACAATCTATTCAACATCACAGCATTTATTCAGATAATGACTTCATAGATCCTGATGAACTACCTGTTTATCACGTTCACGGATTTTTACCAGAAAACACTGATGCTTATGAAGGATTAGAAAAAAGCACATTAGTATTTTCAGAAGAAGGATATCACTTAATTTATTCTGACTCATATCATTGGTCTAACCTTGTACAACTTTCAAATTTGAGAGAAAATCATTGCTTAATGGTAGGTTTATCAATGACAGACCCTAATTTGAGAAGACTTTTGGATATTGCTTCAAGAAATAGTGACAAAACGAGACATTTCGCTTTTATGAAAAGGTTGACTATTGATAATTTCATAGAATCAAAAGAAGGCACTGTAATAGATAATATAGATGGGGCAAAGAAATTTTTAGATAGACATCATAATTTGAACGAAGAGATTATGAGAGAACTTGGTGTTTCAATTATATGGTATACAACTTATGATGAAATTCCGAAATTATTAAGAGAAATTAAAAAATAACGAGGCACAACAATGGCTATAAGTAATTGCATGTTCAGGTATACTTCTAAAAATCCTCGCGGATTTTCAGTTTGGTGCGTACTTGCAAAGTTAAGTGCTAAACCACGCAACTACTCATAGCCGAGACCGTTAGGCACAATTTTCAAAAATGACAAAAGAAGAAAAACTAAACAAAATACTTAGCTGGTACTCTGAAGTGAATGAAGAGGAAACCAAATATCTTGCTACACAGGAGAACTTTCTTCAAGTTCATGAAATTGAGAAGTTAATAGGAGAAGCTATTCCGAAAGATATTAGAGACTTCTTCAAAAAATATGATGGAGAATCTGGAAATGGATACGGCTCTTTTTTTGGACATTCATTTGTTAGTCTTAGCGAAATGAAAAACAGTCTTGATTTTGCTAAAACACAAGTAAAACCTGAAAAACCAAAAATAACTGACCCCAATAAGTCAAATAACTTAATTAAGCGGATTATACAACTTGTAGTTAATGAACTTCCTTTAAAGAAAAAACTAGGATTTATCAAACCCAAATGGCACAAGGTGGAATTTGAAACTGGACCTGGTTCAATGGGAGGTCCATATTTTTATTCAGACAAGAACACTTCTGATAAAGAACGTGAGATAGTAAAACTGAGCACCGAAACACGAAAGCGAATTTCACAATTCACAAAAGAACTTCACGAACTTGAAATTCAGGATTATAATTGGGATAATCTTGAAATTATAGCATACGGTGATGGGGAACATAAAATTGATAGAACATTCTACGATTTTGATAATACTTTACCATTAACATCAACTCCAGAAGGAGCAATAAAAAAGAAGTATTTCCACATCAAATGGATTCCGTTGATATCGGATTATGGCGGGAATTACATTGGAATTGATTTAGACCCTGATAAAAATGGGACAAAGGAGCAAGTTATTATCTTCGGAAGAGATGAGGAAGATATGATTGTTTTGGCTGACTCTTGGGATGAATTTCTAGATTGGAATCTTGATTTGATTGAGAAAAAAGGAGACAATCTAAAAAATGAAAGCCATTTACACGATATATATAAACAAATAAAAAGTGCCTAACAATGTGTAACAAATCATAGCACCCTGCGGGATGCTACGCTTGTTACACGAGACGTTAGGCACAAGCTGAAAAAAGCACCATAAGAAAAGTGAGAGATAAAAATAGAATTCCGAAAATACTGAATGAACTCGAACGGATTTGGAAATCTAATCCTGACTTTAGATTGGGACAATTAATTGTCGCTGGAGCAAAACCTAAAGAACCTTGTCCTGAAGTATTTTACATAGAAGATGAAGATTTGTTGGACGGACTTTTGAAATTTGACAAAAGAGCCGAATTGGACAATGAAAAACCGAAAATCGTTCATGATTGGAAAATATTTTCGAATGTCAGTAGAATAGACCCAAAACAATTGACAACCGAATTATTGGAAAAACTGATATTTGAACTTAAAAATTCGGACAAAAAAATAGTCATTACGCCAATAAACCTAATGAAATTAAATGGAGCACCTGTTTCTGACCAAACTTGGTTATTGAATCAAAAACCGAGAATTAAAAAGCTGAAAAAGTTATTGATTGAACTTAAAGAAAATGGATTGTTGAATGAGAGAAAGTCGAAACAAGATTTTCTTGGGATTAAGGAAGTTGGATATGACATTGTGGAATAAAAGCCAGTGCCTAACAATGGCTATAATTCATTGTGGTTTTGTGCCACACCAAAGTAAAAGTATAAATCAAACGGCTGGATTTCGGCGGAATAATCCTGCGGATGATTCCACAACGAAATCATAGCCTAGACCGTTAGCTACAAGCTAAAAAAAATGAGGAAGTTAATACTGATATTGTTTCTAACCTTAACAAGTTGCTCAATAAAAACGGAATTCTTTATTTACAATACAAGTGACGAAATAGTAACTATTGAATACCAATTTATTGAACCAAGTAAATTCGGAGGTTTTGTTTCTAATCCAGAAATGATGGAATCGAATTGGCTATCAAAACTTAAAGAAATTAAAAGTTCGGAATTGACTATTGATTTGACCAAAAAGCATGTTACTTGTAGATTAAAAAAAGGGCAAGCCTTGAAATTAGGATGGATTGGAAACTATAACCCAAAATCTGAATATAAAAGACAAGAGTTGGCTGAAAACCTAAAAGAATTAAGAATTATTCGCAGTGGAAAAGAAACAATAATCATTACGCAAAAAGAAAAAGTTGCTGATTTCTTTGAGCGTGTGAATTCAAAGCGATATGAGATAAAAATAAATGAATAAAGCCAGTAGCTAACAACGGCTATAATCCATTGCTATGAAAGTGAAAAAACCTAACTTAGTATCAATTAACTTTGGCTTGATTCCTACTCTGAAAAATCTCCGATTTTTCGCCGCAACGGAATCATAGCCAAACCGTTGTAGTGCATTTAAACAAAACGAATTTGGAATTACTAGAGCATATAATTTTTAAGAGATTTAAGACTGAAATTGAAAAAGCAGGATTGTCTATAAATCGAATTGACGAAGAGGGATTTTTATTCATTGAAAAAGACGATTTAGATTATAAAATACATTTAGAAAACTCAATCCGAGATTTTGAATCTAACAAGAGTTTTCATACAGTTGATACTGTAATAAAAATTCTGACCGAACCTGAACCTGAAATCCCGAATTGGAAAGAAGCGAAAGATTATATTTACTCATCTCTCGTTCCAAATGACTCATTTGACAAGTCAGATATTTTAAATCAAGAGTTCGACAACGATTTGAGTAAAATCTTTGTTTATTACCAGTCGGACTTAATCCATTGGATAACAAACTACCAATTGGAAAATTGGGGAATTGACACAAGTTTGATTTTTGAGCAAGCTGACTCAAATATTAATCGAATTTTAAATAAAACGGAACTGGAAATTCAAAATCTTGAAGGGCACAAATTGTGCTTTTTTGATACTGATTTTTTTATGAAATCAGAGTTATTATTAGCTACTGATTTAAAAGCAAAAACGAAAAAGGAAATTGGATGGCCAATTTATTGTGTTTTTCCAGTAAGAGATTTCATTTATATGTTTGGGAAAAAGGATTTTGAGTATTTTACAAACCGTATTGGAAGTATAGTAATTGAGGAATATGAAAATACCCAATATCCAATAACAACTGGAATTTATGAAATTGGAGATAAAGGGTTTGAGTTAAAAGGAAAATATTAAAAAACGCACTACAACACCGTATAAAATTAATTGCTAGTGCAAGCTTGCTTACGAAAATCCTCGCGGATTTTCTATTTGGTTTGTATTTACTCAATTAGTTGCTGAAACACGCAACTAACTTTATACCAAACGTTGTATGCAATGACCAAAAACCTCTGAACAATCGATGAATATTAAGGAAATAGAATTAACAAACATAAAAGGAATTCAAAATGAAATATTTCCTTTGAATCTAATTCCTAACAAACCCAGCATTTTTGTTGCACCGAATGGATTTGGTAAAAGTTCAATAGGTATTGGATTCGATTCTCTAAAACCAAAGAAAATTGAGTTAGATGAAAAATCATATTTTGAAAATAATGATAGCAATCGACCTGAACTAAAAATCACAATTACCGAAAACGGAACGGAACAAACACTAATAGCGAACGACACACAAAATACTATCAATGATGTTTTTGATGTATTTGTAATAAATAGTCAAGTTGTTTCTAAAGCAACATCTCAGCGTTATGGAGGAAGAACAATTACAAGGTCTTCATTAGAAATTGAACCGACAATCTTTGTTCCTCGAATACCAAACAAAGTACATTTCAATTATTCAATATCAGCTGAAAAGAAAGATTTTGGTTCAAATGGCAAATTGTTAGAAAGAATAGAGAATATTTTATATAATCCACAAGTTCAAAGGTTAATAGCTCACGAAATTAATCTTGACAAATTTGGGCAAGTAAAAATTGGAAAATACATATCGGATTATAAAACTTCAATTAACCAATTATCTGGAACATCAGAATCAATAAAAAGGCAAGTAAACGACAATCCAATAGAATCTATTCTTGATTGTGATGAATTCATAAAACTTCGTGATATAGTCAAATCTTTTGGCTTCGCGAATGCCAGTACCGATTTTGAATGCAATCTTGTTGCCATTCAAATAATTTCAACTTATCATAAAACAGGAAAAACCCAATATAGAAAGGCTTGTAATTACATCTATTATTCAGAGTATAAAGACGAAATTACAAGAATGATAAGTGACTTTAATACAACCAGATTTAGAATAGTACCGAAAGAAGACAAGAAAAAGGGTTTAATGGTTAATTGGCCAAAGGCTCATCAAATGTCTAATGGACAAAGAGATATTCTTTCTTTTGTTACTCTAATGATGAAATCCCGTAGTTCATTTCAAAAAGAAAATTGTATTTTAATTATAGATGAAGTATTTGATTATTTAGATGATGCCAATTTAGTTTCATTTCAATATTTCATAACAAATATGATTGAGGAAATGCAATCTCAGAATAGGAATTTCTTTCCTATTGTTATGACTCATTTAGACCCTAATTATTTTAATCATTTTTGTTTTAATAAGCACAAATTAAAAATTAGGTACTTAAAGGAACAGCAAGCCAAAGCAAGTCAGAGAATTTTAAATTTAATCTACAATAGAGAAAATCCATTAATTAAAGCTAATGTTGATAAATATTTCTTTCATTTTCACCCTAATCAAATAGATATATCTACCGATTTTGAAACATTAGGACTGAATAAATCTTGGGGAAATTCTCAAAAGTTCTTAAATAAGATTTATCGGGAAATGACAAAATACATAAATGGTCAAGAAAAATACGACCCAATAGCTGTTTGCTTCGCTCTAAGAAAAGTTATAGAAATGAAAGTCTATAAATTAATCAAGGGTCAAGCTGAAAAAGATAAGTTTTTAGATATTAATGGAACAAAAAAGAAATTGAATTATTCTCAACTCATAGGAATTGATGTGCCAGAGATTTTTTTCTTGTTAGGAATAATCTATAACACCTCATTGCATTTGTATGTTGGACAAGATATATCGCAACCTTTAGCACAGAAACTGAATAATTTAACAATTAGAAATCTAATAACTGAAGTATGTACATAAATCACTGCATACAACAACGGTAGCTGATGCACAACCCCCAAATTTCAAAGAATAGAATTTATTTTAAAGCTATGTAAGGTCTTTATTTAGACGAAGCCAAAATTTTTAACCCCTTATTTTGTTCTTTTAGAAAGCTTACAACAAAAGATGTTAAGTAATAGCGTGCATTTTTTTTGACATCCCCAAAAAACAGGACAGTTATAAATTATCATTTACGAACGTCGAATCCGAACTGTTACCATGAAAAGCAACAAAAAGTGCTATCAATCTATACAACCAAACAAGATTACATGTATCTTTAAACTTTAAAACACCGAATATGATATGTGAGTTATCAGGGTAAAATCAATTTTTAACCTGTAGCCATATTTCAGGACTAGACAGTCTTGCATGCATATACATGTTTTGAGGCTGAAAACGGAAAAGAAGCTTTAGACATACTTTCTAAAAAGGAAACTGATATCGTGATTACCGATTACATGATGCCTGTAATGAATGGTTTGGCCTTCATTGAAAAAATTAGAGAAAAAGAAATTAACATTCCTATTCTAATGCTTACGGCTCGTTCTGACTCTAAAAGTAAATTACAAGTGCTACGCTTAGGAATAGACGATTACATGAACAAACCTTTTGAAAAAGAAGAATTGCTCATTCGAATACAAAATGCTCTTAAAAATAATGCTACTCGAACAGCCTTTATTAAGTTAAACACTATTGATAAAAAAGAATTACATCAAAATACTTCATGGATTAAAAATGTAAAAGATTTTATTTACCAAGAGTGTTCAAATACGAATATGACACAAGAAGATGTTGCATCTCATTTCAACACTTCTAGAAGTTCTTTGATTAGAAAGATAAAAGCTAAAACTGGATTAACCCCTAACCAATTTATTACTGAAGTTAAACTTCAAAAAGCACACTATTTAGCCGAACAAGACCCCACCATACTTCTAAAAACCTTAGCTTTAGAAGTTGGCTATTTGTACCCTACCTATTTTTCTAAAATATATACACAACGTTTTGGTATACCTCCTGTATATAAAAACAAAAAGAGAGTCAATTAAATAAACTCTCTTTTTTGTTAATATATTGTAAAACTAAATTAAGAATACATCTTCTCTCTTAATTCTTTTACCCTAGAATCGTCTAAATACTCATCGAATGTAGCATACTTATCAATAATTCCTTTAGGTGTAATTTCTATAACTCTGTTTGCTACAGTTTGTGCAAACTCGTGGTCGTGTGTGGTGAATAACACCGTTCCTTTAAAATTAATTAACGAGTTATTTAACGCTTGAATAGACTCTAAATCTAAGTGGTTTGTTGGTTCATCTAACAACAAAATATTCGCTCTTGTCATCATCATACGAGATAGCATACAACGCACCTTTTCTCCTCCAGACAATACATTACTCTTCTTTAAAGCTTCTTCCCCAGAAAAAATCATTTTTCCTAAGAAACCTCGCAAGTACACCTCTTCACGCTCTTCTTCTGTTTGAGCATATTGACGTAACCAATCTACTAAGTTTAAATCGCCATTTTGAAAAAACGATGAGTTATCTGCAGGTAAATACGATTGCGTAGTGGTTACTCCCCAACTATACTTTCCTGAGTCTGCTTCTTCATTACCTGTAATAATTTGATAAAATGCTGTAGTGGCTTTCGAATTCTTTGAAATTACAGCTACTTTATCTCCTCTATTTAAGTTAATATCAACATTAGAGAATAACAACTCCCCTTCTGCATCTTTTTTCGATAGTCCTTCAATATTTAAAATCTGATCTCCAGCTTCTCTATCTCTTTCAAAAATAATCGCAGGATAACGACGAGAAGATGGCTTAATTTCATCTACATTCAATTTCTCAATCATTTTCTTACGCGAAGTGGCTTGTTTAGATTTTGCAACGTTTGCAGAAAAACGACGAATAAATTCTTCGAGTTCTTTCTTTTTATCTTCTGCCTTTTTATTTTGTTGTGCTCTTTGTTTAGCTGCTAATTGCGAAGATTCGTACCAAAAGGTATAATTTCCTGAGTAATGGTTTATTTTTCCGAAATCAATATCAGAAATATGCGTACAAACTGCATCTAAAAAGTGACGGTCGTGAGATACCACAATAACGGTATTATCGTAATTTGCTAAGAAATTCTCTAACCAAGCAATCGTTTCAAAATCTAGGTCGTTCGTAGGCTCATCCATAATCAGCACATCTGGATTTCCGAACAGGGCTTGCGCTAATAATACACGTACTTTTTTCTTAGTATCTAACTCTGATAGCAAGGTGTAATGATCTTCCTCTTTAATACCAAGGTTAGATAATAAACTAGCAGCAGAAGCATCGGCATTCCAACCGTCCATTTCTTCAAAACGTACTTGTAACTCTCCAATTTTTTCTGCATTTTCATCGGTGTAATCAGCATACAATGCATCAATTTGCGATTTAATCTCGTGTAGCTCTTTATTACCCATTAACACCGTTTCTAAGGCAGTATACTCGTCAAAAGCATAGTGATCTTGTGTTAATACAGACATTCTTTTCCCTGGCTCTAAATGAACCTGACCAGAGGTAGGTTCTAGCTTTCCTGATAATATCTTTAAGAAAGTAGATTTTCCTGCTCCATTTGCTCCGATAATTCCGTAGCAATTTCCTTGCGTAAATTTAGTATTTACTTCATCAAACAAAACACGTTTTCCAAACTGAACTGATAAATTAGAAACTGATAACATGTATATTTTTTTTAATTCCGTGCAAAAGTATGAAAACTAAACACTATAACAGAATTTGCACGAAAGTTTTTAACCTCTTAATTTTGGTCGCTTTTAATTCGTTTTTAACAACGAATTAACAGCCTAATATTAAAGAGTTATCTATTTTTGAATTCTGATGTTTAGGGCAATTTGAATTATGATTAAGTATTTTATACCTCTCATATTAACTGTATTTATTGGATGTGAATCTGACAAAAATAAACCTACCTATTTTGGGGGTAAGATCATCAATCCAAAAGCTGAGTTCGTTGTATTGTCTGACAATTATGACTTTAACGATACTATTCCTCTCAATAAAGACAATACATTTTTAGGAAGCTATAATAACTTTAAAGAAGGATTATACATATTTCACCACGGTAACGAATTGCAGTATGTGTATATGCAACCTTCTGATAGCTTACTAATTAGGCTAAATACTTGGGACTTTGACGAGTCGCTAGTTTTTAGTGGTATTAATGCTGAACGAAACAATCTATTATTGGAGTCTTTTTTACAGTACGAACAAGATTACAAAAACACCTCCAAGTACCTTTCGTTACCTAAAAATGAATTTTTAGCAAAAATAGATTCAATGAAATCTATCAAGAGTGCTATTTTAGAAAGTTATGAAACTCGTAGTAACGATGCGTCAGGTTTTCTAGATATTTTAAATATTTCTCTAAATTTTCCTTTATATGCGAAGCTAGAAGAGTATGCTATACAAAGTTTAGAGAAAGAAACTACTGAAAAAATTAGCAGTTCTTACTTTAATTACCGTAATGATGCTCCAATGAATAAAGATTCTTTAATGTTCTACGGACCCTATTATAGGTTTATTATTAAGAAAATACAAAACGATGCTTACTTAAAAAACACAGAAGTAAAATCAGCAAAATTTACGCAAAACTTATTACATGCTATTGATGAAAACATAACTCTTGAAACTGTTAAAAATAAAATGTTATACAACGCTGTTATTCGCAACTTTTATGAAGAACCAAGCAGCGAAATGAAAAGTGAAGCATTTTTTACTTTCTTCAAGTTAAATACAAATAACGAGCATAAAAAAAATGTACAACGCTTAATTAATGATTTAAAAATATTAAATAAAGGAGAAAAACTACCTTCTTTTAAACTAATTGCGGCTGATGGCGAGCTAAAAGATTTTTCTAGTATCGCTAAAAATAAAAATACTGTTGTATTGTTAAAGAACTATCAATACGCTTCAGACGATTGGGTGTCTTCTCGTTTTAATTATTTAGTAAAGAAAAATCCTGATATTAACTTTGTACTAGTTAATTTATGCGACTCTTCAAAAAGGTTTACTAAAAACGTAGATGTAAAATACCAATATACCATACCTAGTGAAAGTGATGTGTGTAATTTTACTACCAGTAAATTTCCTCGTATGATTTTGGTTGACAAAAACGGAATTATTCAAAACGGCTATACCAGTTTGTCGGCCAAAGATATCAACTCAGAAATCAGTAATTTACAAAAAAACAAATAGTTACCCTTTATTTATTTTATTTAACGTACTTTTGCACCGTCCAAAAAAAATCGTAGGAAACGATTTTATAAATATTAATATAGAATTCGCGGAGGGGCATCTGTGGGTTCTCTAAAAACACAGTATGTCAACATTTTTAGATTTAGGTTTGCAAGAACCTATCAATAGGGCTTTGACCGATTTAGGTTACGAAAAGCCAACAGTAATTCAAGAAAAAGCGATTCCTCAAATCATTTCTTCCACAGAAGATTTAAAAGCATTTGCACAAACAGGTACAGGTAAAACTGCTGCCTTTAGTTTGCCTATTATTGAACTTATCGATCAAACAAGCACGCACACACAAGCAATCATCTTATCTCCTACCCGTGAACTAGCGGTACAAATAGGTAAGAATATTGAAGATTTTTCAAAATACCTACCCAATTTAAGAGTAGCAACTGTTTATGGAGGTGCTAATATTGATGAGCAAATTAAAAAATTAAAAAAAGGGGTTCAAATAGTTGTAGGTACTCCAGGTAGAACCGTAGACTTAATTAAAAGAAGAGCTTTAAAGCTCGGTAATATACAATGGTTGGTGTTAGATGAAGCCGATGAAATGCTTAACATGGGGTTTAAAGATGAATTAGACCAAGTTTTAGAAGCTACACCAAATACCAAACAAACGTTATTGTTTTCGGCAACTTTTCCTAGAGAGGTAGAAGATATTGCTAAAAATTACATGACCAACCCAGTTGAGCTTACATCAGGTCAGAAAAATCAAGGTTCTGATAATGTAAGTCATGAATACTATTTGGTTAATGAAAAAACTCGCTACTCTGCATTGAAAAGAGTGGCAGACTTAAACCCTGACATATACGGAATTGTTTTCTGTAGAACGCGTAGAGAAACGCAAGAAGTAGCGAACAACTTGATTAGAGATGGTTATAATGCCGATGCTTTACATGGCGATTTATCACAAGCACAGCGTGACTCTGTCATGGAAAAATTCCGTAAAAAGAATATTCAAATATTAGTTGCTACCGATGTTGCCGCTCGTGGATTGGATGTAAACAATCTTACCCACGTAATCAATCATAAACTACCCGATCAAATTGAAAACTACAACCACCGTAGTGGTAGAACTGGTAGGGCTGGTAACAAAGGAATTTCTATTGTTTTAGTAAGTAAAAAAGAGCAAGGAAAACTACGCCCTATTGAGCGCATCATAAAAAAACAATTTGTTCATACCCCTATTCCTTCTGGTAAGGAAATATGTCAAAATCAATTGTTTCACTTAATTGATAAAGTTCATAATACAGAAGTAAATACCGAGCAAATTGAAGGTTTTTTACCAAGCATTTATCAAAAATTAGAAGACTTAAGTCGTGAAGAGTTAATTCAAAAGTTTGTGTCATTAGAGTTCAATACTTTCTTATCATACTACGAAAATGCTCCTGATTTGAATAATTTATCTTCAAGAGAAAATTCAAGAGGGCGTTCTTCTAGTGAAAATATGACTCGTTTCTTTATTAATTTAGGAAGGAAAGATCGCTTAAACCCTGCTAAACTTATTGGTTTAATCAACGATCAAAATATTGGAGATAAAATCGAAATTGGTGCTATTGATATTTTAGATACGTTTTCATTCTTTGAGATTGACAAAAACTTCGAAAAAGAAACTCTTGACGCGTTTGCTGTAAATGATCCAGATTTTAACGGTCGCTCTGTAAATATTGAAATTACTAAAAACGACCGAAATGGCGCTGGTGGAAGAAGTTCACGTAAAAGTGGTGGCGGGTTTAATGGTAAAAAACGTAGAAGTGATAGACCTACTGACAATAAAAAAAGTTTTGGTAGAATACGTAATGAAAAGAGCTCTTCTAGAAGAACAGACAACAAACCTGCTGCTGGTTTTGGTAGAAAACGTAGAAGAGATTAAAATATTATTGATTAAAATTTTGTGTGAAAAATTACCTAAAAAGACAATATCTCACAAAATATGTGAATTAAAAAAAGCGAGGGTTACAACCCTCGCTTTTTTTTACTTATAAATTTTATAGGCAAATAGATAGCTAAGTCCTTTTAAAATATAAGACGTTGTATAAGTTAATGAGCTCTAAACTTATTTCGAGTAATAATATGTTTCAACTTCTGTTTTAGATCTGTACCTGTATCATACACCATTTGCTCATTTGAAGGAAAGCTTATTCGTGTTTGTTCTAACAACGTTATATACGATTTGTCTAACGCCCTTCTGTCTCCATCATAATCGGCATACACGTGTTCAAAAACAAACTCACTTTGTATAGGGAATCGTTGTAATAATTGATTCGTTTTGTTATCAATATACTGCACAACCCCAGTGACTTTACTACTCTTAAACTGAGTAAACTGATAAAACGTACAACGTACTCGCTTAAATTTATCTACTTTTATTTTGTTTCCTAAACTATCTTTTACGTAGTTACCTTTATCGTCTAACAAGTATTTATAACCATCTTTTATTTGTCGTTCTTTAATCACTTCCTTTTCATGTACTTGCTCTGGGGAAATAAAAATATCTCTAAAATTTAACTCTAAATCGAAATCATATTGAATATTTTCATCTTTTTCAGCGTGATATTGCGTCCATAAATCATTCAATCCATAAGTATCTATTGCCAATAAATCTCTTTCCAATCTTCTCGGAATTATTTGATCTGTTCTATTTTTAACAGATACAAATACATAGTCAACTCCCTTAGCTTGCGCTTCTTCTAGTAAGTTTCTGGTATCTTTATAATTAGGACTGATATTTTCTAAGTGCCTGAATTCATCAAAAGCTCTTCTGTAATTCATCTTGTTTCTATTGCCTTCATTTAATAGGGCTACCCCATTTTCATACAAATAACCAGCATAGTTTTCTTTTGCTGTAAGAATTTTATCAGAATAATCGGTAAATGTAAACTTAGCATTTTTGCCAGAAGACAAAATTCGTAACGGCAGTAATGGTTTTATGCGTTCTTGTCGGTTATGAAGACCTTGATAAAGCGTATATATTGTTTCAAAGTTTTCAGGGTTTTGTTCTTTCCTTAAAAAAGAAATTCTATCTAAATCTCTATCCGTAGCTTTTTTAAATGCTTCTTGAAGCATAAGCACATACGGTTGATTTTTTTCTTTGGTTTTATTCTTTCTTAGATTTTCAACAGACAATGAAATTGCCTTTTCATAATTACCAGAGTTGATTGCCTTTTCAGTAGTTTTTACGCTACTACAAGACACAAACCCAAGTACAAATAAAATAAGTAGTAAAGTAGTTTTTCTCATAAAGTTTACGTTTCTTAAGAAAATTCAATTAGTATGCCAAAACTAAGTATTCTTTTTAATTTAAACTTTATGAAATTGATACTATTTATTCGAGTAGCTTCGCCATAGCTATTTGAATAATTTTTAGGTGTTTTTCTTTATTCGATGGTTTAGTATTTTTTTGCAGTTGAGCAAGTTGACGTAATAAATTAATTCCTACCTGATCGAAGCCATATTGTTTGTATTGGAGTCCTTTGGCTACAATATCATCTGATAGGTTTTGAATAGCTTCTGTATTATTACTTTTGGCAATCTTATCGAATGCTTCTTTATACAATGACTGAATTTTCTTATTCGGACTTAAAAACATTCCAGACATTACATTGCTCGCTATAAAACTTAACTCTTCATCATCGTTTTCTTCTAAATAAATGCGTGTTAGCGGTGTTGCAATAATCTTTTTTACTGCTAAAGGCAAGGTTTTCGATTTTTGAATTGCCAATTGTTTATCGATATAATACATTGCTACCAACGACTTTCCTAATACTGAGTAGGATTTACTTTGCAAACCTTTTTCAAATACGGATTTTAATGCTGGGTCTGTTAATTTTCCTAAAGTTTCAATGGCGGCTGCTTGTACTAAGGTTTTTGGGTCGTTCTGAGCAATTCGCATAATTTGGTCAATCACATTCTTTTTAGAGTATTTATTGATTAAATTGATATTCTCTAAAGCTAAAATCCTTATTTTATAAAACTCATCATCCAAAGCATCAGCAACTGCATTAAACGCTTTTTTATCATCCTGATGTCTAGCTACTTCTAACAAAGCTTCTCTTTTATGTGCATAGTTTTGAGCATACTTTAGTTGATAAATATAATCGCTCAATACTTTATTTTCGTTGATATCACACAGCAACACTCCGTCGGCATTTACCTGAATTAAATCTGGATTTTTAGTAAAAGGAAATGTAAATGAGGCATCTCTTCCTTCAACAAACACCTTGTGGCGTGTGCGTTTACCTCCTTCAAACACATCAATAGCGAATGGAAATGTAAATTCGTTCATTTGAGTTTGTCTGATATTTACGGTAACTGTTTTTCTGAGTTTATTATAATCGTACGAAATTGACAACTTCGGATGTCCGCTATTAAAATACCACTGATTAAAAAACTTATTCAAGTCTTTGCCGCTTACTTTTTCAAAGGCTAAACGTAATTGATGTGCCTCTCCTGTTCCGTATTTATTATCGGTTAAATAGGTGTTTAATCCTGTAAAAAAAGCATCGTCACCTAAGTAGTTACGTAACATGTGTAAAATTGCCCCTCCTTTGTTATAGCTAACGGCATCAAACATATCTTCTTTATCATCGTAATAAAAACGCACTAAATGTTTATCATAGTTTTGTCCGTTTTTATAGCTTTCAATATCTTCAAACAAGTGTGCATCTGCTTCATCTTTTCCATATTTATGCGCTAACCATAAATACTCGCTGTAGTTTGCAAAACTCTCGTTTACTGTTAAGTTACTCCAACTTTCAGCCGTTACCAAATCTCCAAACCAATGATGAAAAGCTTCGTGTGCTATCGTGTTTTCTTGTACGTTTTCATCAATTAATTGCCCTGGGGTTTGGTAAGCTCTTTCTCCATGAATTACTGCCGTAGTGTTTTCCATGGCGCCACTTACATAATCGCGTCCAACAATTTGCGCGTACTTATTCCACGGATACTCAATTCCTGTAACCTTTGAAAAGAACGCTAACATTTCAGGAGTATTTCCAAAAATATCTTTTGCATACGGTGCATATTCTTTTTCTACATAATATTCTACAGGAATGTCTTTATATTGATCTCTAATAATTTCATACCCGCCTACTCCCATAAAAAATAAGTAGGGAGCATGTTTTTGCGTAAAATTCCAATAATCGGTACGAGTTCCATCTGCATTAGTCGCTTGCTTTTCTAATTTTCCGTTAGAAAGTGTTACATACTTTTGTGGAACCGTTATATATATTTCTTGTGATGTCTTTTGGTTTGGAGCATCAATTGTTGGAAACCAGCAACTACTCGCTTCAGTTTCTCCTTGAGTCCAAATTTGGGTTGGCTTGTTTTTATCAAAACCTGTTGGATTGATAAAATACAATCCTTTTGCAGCTGTAATAGCAGCACTGCCCTTTTGCTTCACTCTTTCAGGTCTTGCTGTGTATTTAATATATAAGGTAAACTCTTCATTTCGCTTATACGTGCGAGGTAAGTTGATGATTAACTCATAGTCATTGTACGTATACTCCAGCGGTTGATTATTCAGTGTTACCTTTTGAATTAGCATTGCTTTAGCATCTAATGTAACCTTATCAGTTTCATAAAAATGAGGGCTTAAGGTTACCCATTCTTCTCCGTTCATTTCTTTTTGTTGAAAGTTAAAATCCACTTTTAACTTTGTATGAACTAAGTTATGAACTTTATCTTTTTCGGCTCTGTATGCTTTTCCTGATTGAGAGAATAATGTTACAGTAAAAAATGCAATTGCAACAACAATGAGTTTTTTAAATTTCATATATTTTTATTTAAAGTTCAAAAATAGGAAATTCTAACGGTAGGCTTGTTAATGCCCCGTTAAAAAGAAAAAGCCACCAGATAATCTGATGGCTTCTCTTTATTGTTAAGCTAATTTTTATTCTGTTTCTTCTGAAGAACGATCCTTTTCATCAAAAATCATTTTGAACTGCTTTAAATCTACTCCACCAGCATCCATTTTTACTTTTTGCATCATTTCCATAATCTTTCCAACATTCATATTTTCTCCTAAAAGACGAGCTACTCCTACTCCCATGTCTTTCCCGTAGCCAAAAGCTACAATTTCATCAATAGCATCTGCATCGCCTGAATAATAAATTGTTGCATTGGCTCCGTCTTTCTTAAATTTCATCAACTGCTTATAGTCCGATTTTTTAAAGATTGATTTCAACTTCTCCTTCTCTGCTTCGTAACTAGCTTCGTCTAAATTTTTATAAGGAACTCCTGTAATATTTATTTTTTTAATACTTTGATAGGCTTCTTTATCTTGTTCAGACGCCTTATCCATACTTAACTGTAGTACACTTGCAGGCAAATCAAAAGTTATAAATCCTTCTTTTTCTTGACTTTCTACCAAATAGCTTTGTAAAGATTCTGTTTTACACGAAACAGTAACAAAAGCTACAAGTAATATTGAATATATAAATAATTTTTTCATTGTTGTTAATTTTTGATTGAAAGCAGTGCCAATTGCTTAACACTGCCTTACTTGATTTATTTACCTTACTTATCGTCTTTAGAAAACGTTTCTGTTAATTTCGACATTTTATTGATGTCGATATTACCTGTTAACGAAACTATTACAGATTCTGGTGTTCCATTCTTTGAGTCTTTATCTTTAATAAACATCAACACTTCACTAACAAAATCTTTGTTTTTTGTTGATTTTACATAGATTTTAACACGAGAATCTTTGTCTTTTACACGCATTAACTCTATTAAATTTCCTTGTTTAACTGCCGATTTTACCATTTTTTCCATTTGGGCAGATACATTGGCGTTTTCTGTTGAAAATAATTTTAACTCTTGCAAGTCTTGAATCATTTTAAAAACTTCCATCGCTTCATTGTCTTCTGACGGCCCCTTGAATTTTGATAAAATTTCAAAAGCATCTTTGTTTACAATTACTGATGATACTTCATCCATATCTTCTAATTTATCAAATATAGACTGTCCAAAACTTAGGTTTGATACAAATATCAATGCGAATATTGTTATTATTTTTTTCATGATTTTCTTGGTTTATAAGTACTTGGTTTTACTTTCTTAATTAATTTACGGTTTTTATTACTTTGTTTACAGTTTCTTCATAGGCTCCTAAATATTCGATGGCATCACTTCCTTTTTTTAGGTTGTTTGAAACGGCATACAATGCCTCGTTTCCTTTGTTTAGATTAGATGAAACTAACTGCAAGGCTTCTTGTACTTGTGCAAATTGTGCCTCTAATTGTTTCTTTTCTAAGTAATCATCATACTGTTTACCTATAAATACACTAAATAGCAAGACTACTGACGCTGCTACTGATAACCATTTCCAGTTCTTCTTAGTTTTCTCAGGTTTTAACTGAATGGTTTTGGTATAGGTTTCGTCTTTACTTTGTTTAAAATAACCAAATAGCATACTATACTCTTGCAAATGCGGTGCCACGTTGTTTGAGGTGAAGTACTCTTGTAACGTTTGCTCTTCTTGCAGTGTAGTTTCTGCGTTTAGATATTTATCTAATAACTTTTCTATGTTAGCTAACTCCATAGTTGTGTTGTTTTATTAATTCTTGTCTTATTGCTTTTCTAGCTCTTGATAAAGCTACTCTAACAGCTGTTGGTTTCATATCAACCATTTTACATATTTCATCAAAATCATATTGTTCAATATCTCGTAACTGTATGATTATTTTTTGCTGTTCTGGTAACTTCTCAATTAGCTGATGTACTCGGTTTACACTGTCGTTATGTTCTACTCTCTTTTCAAGAGGAGTATCTTTTTCTTTATAATTGCTATGAACTAAGGTTAAATTACTTGCTTGTTTTGACTTTAATCTATCGTAACAGTAATTCTTTGTCATGGTCATTGCAAATGCCTCTACATTTTTGTAATCAGAGAGTTTTTCTCTGTTTCTCCATAATTTAAAGTACAACTCTTGTGTAGCGTCTTCAGCTTCTTCTGTAGAAACCAACAATCTTTTCGCTAAACGAAAGACTTTGTCTTTAAATGGTAATACAACTTTTAAAAAGTCCGATTGGTTCATGGTTTGGTTAATTAGTTCTGTAAGCCTATAAAAACAATTGCGTCTTATCTAACAGGTTTACATAGCTACGACGACATAGTTGTAAGTTTGTTACATCAATACTAAAAAAAATAATATTATTCGCTAAATTGCGTTGTTGTTACAACTAATATATTCTTATGAAATTACTAAAAACATTCCTAATTATCTTATTTTCAACACTAATTGTTTCTTGTAGTGAAAAAGACGATGCTCCAAAAAATATTGAAGTTCAAAATTTTGTTTGGAAAGGTTTAAATGCCTACTATTTATGGCAAGACTTGGTTCCTGATTTATCTGACAGACGTTTTAGCAACGATAATGAGTTATACAGTTATTTATCGGGGTATGAAAGTCCTGCTAATTTGTTTTACAATTTATTGTATATGCCTAATGAATACCCTAAAGATCCTAATCGAACTTATTCTTGGATTGTAGATGATTATATCGCTTTAGAAGATTCTTTTGCTGGAATACGCCTCACAAGTGGTATGAAATTAAAAGGTGCTGATTATGCCGATGGTTCTGGAAACTTCTATATTTATGTATACGATGTTGTTACGAGTTCTGATGCCGATATTCAAGGGGTTACTCGTGGTATGATTATTACAGAAATTAATGGAACAACCATAACCAGAGCAAATATCAATAATTTATTAAACAACAATACATTTACTATTCATTTAGCTGATTATAATGCTGGAAATCCAGTTAGTAACGGAACAACAATTACGGTTAACAAATCTCAAGTAACAGAAAACCCAATAAAAGTAACCAATGTAATCGTGGAAGGTAGCCATACTATTGGATATTTAATGTATAATCAATTCTCAAGAAATTTCGATGGAGAGTTAAATGCTGAGTTTGCTAAGTTTCAAACAGCAGGTCTTACCGACTTAATCATCGATTTACGTTATAATGGTGGAGGTTCAGTACAAACAGCTACCTACCTGGGAAGTATGATTACTGGACAGTTTAATGGGGAACTTTTTTCAAAACAAGTTTGGAATCATAAAGTAATGGAAGTAACAAATACTGATTTACTGATCAATAACTTTACCGACCAAATTTTAAATAAAGACCAACAAGGAAATGTAATATTGAATGAAGCTATTAATAGTCTAAACTTAGAAACGATATATTTTATAGTATCTGAAAATTCTGCCTCTGCTTCAGAATTAGTTATCAATGCTTTGAAACCTTATATTACTGTGAAGCTCGTGGGTATTCAAACGTACGGAAAGCATGTAGGTTCTATTACTTTATACGATTCTGATAACTATACTCGTAATGGTAACAACCTAAAAAGTCATACTTGGGCTATGCAACCTATTGTATTAGAAATTCAAAATGTTAATGGTGAAAATGCTCCTGAAGGATTTATTCCTGAAGTTTTAATAGATGAAGACCCTGGTAACTTAGGCGTTTTAGGAGATTCTACAGAGCCTTTGTTAGCAAGAACCATTCAATATATTACTACAGGATCAAAAGGAGTTCCCACAATACAACAAAATACTCAAATTTCTCCGTCGTGGAATTCAAATATGATGCACCCTGATTATAACAATATGTATGTGGAGTTAAAGTAAAATACATACTTTATTTGACGTTTTTTGAAAATGAGAGTATTTAAAAAACTATATGAATTATAATTAAAGACGGATTTTGAAATCCGCCTTTAATTATAATTTGATGAATACCATTTTAGAAAATATCATTTTGACCAAAAATGATTACCAAAGTATGGCTTTTGTTTCAAAATTGGGTAAGTCTTGAAAAGTTTGATTGCAATTTTCACTTTCATCCTCATATATTCTGGTATTGAAACTATAGGAGGTATTGAACAGACAAGATGGATGTAATACTTTTGTACATTTATCTCGATTATCAATACATCTTTCCATCTACTGATTACTTGCAAATAATGATCAACTAATGATTTCATCATTCCTTCTATGATCTGAAATCGATACTTCGGTGTGAAAGCAAGGTGGCGATTACATTTACAATACATGTGGGGTAATTTTCTATATTTAGTCATCTTAAAAAGTTTTAAACGAGCAAACCTAAAAAATGGCAAAGCCTTTAAAACATGGCCATCGTCAAAGACGGTGGTTTTTTCAAGATGAAATAAATATTACGTATTAAACGACTACTATGGTTCGTAAAGTATTACACTTTATTTCCTCTATAAATAAGATGTTTATTCCTTTTAAAAATTCAGTTGTTAACCTAAAGTTCTTCTTCCTTTTCGGTTATAGTTTTGTCTACATTATAAATCATAATAAAATTTAAATCATGAAAAAAAGTGTTTTTAACTTAAAAGGAGTAAAAAAATTAGAAAAGGATTCTTTAGCTAAGATAAATGGAGGAGCTCAAGAATATTTATGTTGGGGAGAAGGAAATGATCAGTTTGTATCTGATTCAGATTTATCTGGAAGTTCCGTTCACTGCACTCCAATAGCTGTAGTAGAAAAAGAAGAAGAAAAATTACTCTTCCCTATAGACGGACTCCGTAGGTAAAGGAAGAAAAGTAAAGGTAAATTCTTTTAAATTTACCTTTACTTTTATTTTAAACCTTCAATATTCGTAGGCTTTCGATACCCTTGAAAAGGTTGTTTTAATAATTCTTTTAAACTGGAGTTTTTCTCTTCGTCAGGAAATGTATCTACGCCGTATACTATTTTTTCTCTATCCAACTCCATGTAGGTTCCTAATATTCGGTCCCAAATAGAGAAAATATTTCCATAATTAGAATCGGTATAAGGCAAGAGGTTGTGATGGTGTACTTTGTGCATATCGGGCGAAACGATTACATAACTCAATACTTTATCTAATTTCTTAGGCATCTTAATATTAGCATGTGTTAACTGCGTGAACACTAACGACATCGATTGATACAGCATGATAATTCCGATAGGCGTTCCTACTAAAAAGACACCTAGCAAGGTAAAAGTAAAACGAATAACACTCTCTATTGGGTGATGTCTGTTTGCGGTGGTAGTATCTACCTTATGGTCGGTATGATGCACCAAGTGTACCATCCATAAAGGTTTTACCTTATGCTCTACCAAATGCGCTAAATAGGCGCCGAAGAAATCTAAACACAACACCCCCAATAATACATATAACCATAAAGGCATTTCAGGAAGCCAGTTAATCAATCCAAAATTAGTTGCTTGCACCCAATCGGCTGTTTTTAACAATACAAATGCCAACGCAAAATTGATGATCACGGTAGTCGCTGTAAAAAATAAGTTAGGCCATGCATGCTTCCATTTATTGTATTTAAAACGAAATAAAGGCACAGCACTTTCCAACAACCAAAAGAATGTAATTCCACCAACTAAAAGTATACTTCTATGACTTGAAGGAACGGTTTCAAAATAATGTATAAGCGTTTCCAAGGTGTTCTATTTTTGTCTAAAAATAGGAAAATTACCTAATTAATAGGTCAAAAAAATTATAAGATAAGATATGCTTCATTTTTTTAGAAATAAATTAATGTAAATAAAAAAAAAACTTTTGTAACCAAATAATTCTCTTAGCTTTGTTATAGAACAAAGTATAAATAAGTGAATAAATTTACATTAAAATGACTTGCGTTTCTTGTGGAAAAAAACATAATGGAAACTATTGTTCAAATTGTGGTGAAAAAAGCGGTAACAACTCTATAAACTTTACAAGCTTTATAAAAGACTCTTTTTCAACAATAACCAATATGGATAAAGGTTTTTTATTCAATATTAAAGCCTTAATGATTAATCCTAAAAAATTAATATTGGAATATTTAAACGGAAAAAGAAAAGGTATATTTAACCCTATTTCATTTCTATTTCTATCCATTACTATATACTTAATCCTAGTTAATTTTTTAAAAATTCCAAAAGTATCTAGTAGTTATATTGAACCGAATAATGATTCGTTAAAATCCATTGGTTATGAAATTGGTTTATTTATAAGAACTTATTTTAGGTACTTTTGGATATTTTCTATTGTTCCTTTAGCAATATCATTAAAATCATTTTTTAGATATAACTTTATAGAACTATTAGCTGTAAGTTGTTTTATTTTAGGTCAAGCTACTCTTGTCGCTACAATTAGTTTTATTTGTTTTAGGCTTCCCTTAATTTTTGATCCAATTATATATTTATTTATAATGTTTCTAACATATAGAATTATCAGGACTCCAAATAAGACTGAATCATTATTAATGGCTTTTACCAGCACATTTATATTTGTTCTTCTACTTATACTTGCTGTAGCACTTTTTGGAATGATTAAATCGATTTTTTAATTTTTTAAGGCAGTCTTTTTTTTAACTCTTCAACTATTCTGTAGGTTGCAGGACAAACCTCAGTATTCTTAATCGTTAAATCGGCTAATTGAATGAACTTTTTCTCGATTGGTATGTGGATATTCTGAACAGGCTTTCGGACGCACATCGTAAATAAAACAAGTGTTGTCAGATGCATCTAAAAAAGTACAAGGAGCCGATTGCAACACCATGAAATTATCTTCATCTCGCTGTAAATATTGATTGATAAAATCTATCACCTTCATGCGTAAGTGTTTTGCAATACGCTCAATATCTTTTTCAGTAAAAATAGGTGACGTGGTTTTGCAACAATTCGCGCAGGCTAAACAGTCGGTGCGTTCAAACTCTTCCTCATGCAACTCTTGCATTAGCAAATCTAACCGCTTCGGGGTACGCTTTTTTAATCGTTGAAAATACTTCTTATTTTCTTGTAAAGCGTCTTTAGCTAATTTTGGTAAATTTTCTAGGTCTCTATCCATGGCACAAAGGTACAAAAGCACCTTTGAAGTCATAGAGTATTCCATCTTAAAAAATCATGGGGCAAATCGTGGGAAGAAAAAATTAAAAACACTAATTTTGTGCGACCATTAAAAAGAACAAATGAATATTCAATCGTTACTAGAAACGAAGGTAAAAGAAGGATTTTTAGCCTTGTATGATGTAGAGATTCCTAATGTTGAATTTCAAGCAACCCGTAAAGATTTTGAAGGTGACATTACTATTGTTGTCTTTCCGCTGCTACGTTACAAGAAAGGAAACCCTGTTCAAATTGGTGAAGATTTAGGAAAGTATCTGGTTGAAAACATTAACGAAATTACGAGCTACAACGTCGTAAAAGGTTTTTTAAACTTGGTAGTTGACGATTCTTTCTACTTAAACTTTTTCAATCAAATAGCTGCAGATGCATCGTATGGTTTTGTAAAAGAAGATGAAACCGATGCTCGTATGGTAGAATACTCTTCGCCAAACACCAACAAACCGTTGCACTTAGGGCACGTTCGTAATGTGTTGTTAGGGTATTCGGTTGCTGAAATTTTAAAAGCGGCGGGACATAAAGTGTATAAAACACAAATTATCAACGACCGTGGTATTCATATTTGTAAGTCGATGCTGGCTTGGCAAAAATTTGGAAATGGCGAAACTCCTGAGTCTACAGGGTTAAAAGGTGATAAACTGGTTGGTAATTACTATGTAAAGTTCGACCAAGAATATAAAAAAGAAGTTACTGAATTAGTTACTAAAGGAATTTCTGAAGACGATGCTAAAAAACAAGCACCTTTATTCGTTGAAGCCCAAGAAATGTTGCGTAACTGGGAGGCTGGAGATACAGAAGTGGTGGCTCTTTGGGAAATGATGAACGGATGGGTGTACGAAGGTTTCGACGTTACGTATGAAAATATCGGAGTTGACTTTGACAAATTATATTACGAAAGCAATACCTATTTATTAGGAAAAGATATTATTGAAGAAGGACTTCAAAACGGTGTTTTCTTCAAAAAAGAAGACGGTTCAGTTTGGTGTGATTTGACTGATGAAGGATTAGATGAAAAATTAGTATTGCGTTCAGACGGAACTGCCGTATATATGACCCAAGATATTGGTACTGCGGTACAACGTGCTAAAGATTTTCCTGATGTAAACGGAATGGTATATACTGTTGGTAACGAACAAGATTACCACTTTAAAGTGTTGTTCTTAATCTTACAGAAATTAGGATATTCTTGGGCAAAACAGTTGTATCATTTGAGTTACGGAATGGTCGATTTACCTTCAGGAAAAATGAAGTCTCGTGAAGGAACGGTTGTAGATGCTGATGATTTGATGGCTGAAATGACCAATACGGCTCGTCAAATTTCACAAGAACTAGGAAAGCTAGAAGGTTATTCAAAAGAGGAAAAAGAGGAACTGTATAAAATTATCGGATTAGGTGCTTTAAAATACTTTATTTTAAAGGTCGACCCTAAAAAGAGAATTTTGTTTGACCCACAAGCATCGGTAGATTTCCAAGGAAATACAGGACCATTTGTACAATATACCTATGCAAGAATTCAGTCCATCTTACGTAAAGCTGATTTTGATTATAGTAGTTCACTGAACGGAGTCGAAGTGAACTTACACGAAAAAGAAAAAGAACTCATCAAGCAATTAGAATTGTATCCTGAAGTAATTCAGCAAGCAGCGAGTAATTATTCACCAGCTGTGATTGCTAATTATACGTATGATTTGGTAAAAGAGTTTAACTCCTTCTATCAAAACGTATCGATTTTAGGAGAAGAGAATCAAGACAAAAAAATATTCAGAGTTCAGTTATCTAAAAAAGTAGCTGATACCATTAAATCAGCATTTAATTTACTAGGAATTCAGGTTCCTGAGAGAATGTAGTGATTTTAGTATAAAAAATAAAAAAATAGTAATGTACTTAAAAAAAATACTTTTCATAGCAACGATTTTATTCACCTCAAATATCTTTTCACAAGACAAGTTTGAAGAAGCTAAATTAATATTAAGAGATAGCACTGAAATAGTAGGATTTGCAAAGGCTTCTAAGAAAAAAATACTATTCAAATTAGAAAAAGAAGGGAAGAAAAAAATATGATCACGAACAAGCTAAGAAATTAATTTTTAGTAACGGAGATGAATATGTGTTTAAAATATCAAAAGGCAACATTCTTTTATTAAAAATAGAAACTCTTGGTAAATTAAGTTTATATAGTTCAATCAAGACAGTTGTTTATAGTGATTTTAATTATTCTGGTGGGAATATGACTCCTAGAGTTAATGGTTCGGATACTTACACTATTTATTATTTTGGAGAAGATGATACTACCGTCGTTTCCCCATTAAGAAACGAAAAAGATGATGCTAAGATTTATAATAAGTTCTTTAAAAAATGTAAAGTTTTTGTAGACTTATCTCTTGAAGAACGAAAAAAGTTGAATGGTATGAAAGGTGCTGTAGAATTTTTTAATAAAAATTGTACAAATTAACAAAGAAAAGACTGAAACGATAAAATCAGCATTTAATTTACTAGGAATTCAGGTTCCTGAGAGAATGTAGTTTAACATGAAACAGTTATTTAGAACGAATTTCAAAATATTAATGCTTTATGCTATAAAAGTTGTTATAGCAGGTATTATTATTGGTTTATTGCACGAATATCAACTTCTATTAGTAGTAATTTTAACTGCAAGAATAATATATAGAATTTATAATTTCAAAAAGCATAAAGTAGATAATATTAATATTATAATAACTGGGATGTTAATTACCGGGGTTATAGGAGTAACAATAGAATATTTTGGTACAAAATATGGTTATTGGGAATATCATGACATAAATAGTCAACTTCCTCATTACCTACTTTTGGTTTGGATGCTAGCCTTTTCTTTTATGTATAATTTAGAGCGAAAAGTTTTTATCGCATCCGAAAGCGTAACACGAAAACAAAAGTTATACCTTGTTTTATTTGCTGTTATCGTATATCCTTCTCTTGGTGAAATTGCTTCAATTAACTTAGGTGTTTGGACCTATTATTTTCCATATAAATTTTTTGGAATTACACCGCATACTATTGTTGCAATTGCATTTGTACATATGGTAATTAACTATGCAATGGGGCAATATTTAAAAAAGAAAAACATTAAAGACATTGTGTTAAATCCATAAAACACATTAAATCATAAACAAACAACAAGTAAAATAAATATATCATGAAATACGACGTACTAATAATTGGAAGCGGTCCTGGAGGTTATGTAACTGCGATTAGAGCCTCTCAATTAGGATTTAAAACCGCTGTAGTTGAAAAGGAAAACTTAGGTGGAATTTGCTTAAACTGGGGATGTATTCCTACCAAAGCATTATTAAAATCTGCTCAAGTATATGATTATTTAAAACATGTTGATGAATACGGTTTAAAAGCAGAAGCAATCGATAAAGATTTTGAGGCCGTGATTAAACGTAGTCGTGGTGTTGCTGAAGGAATGAGCAAGGGTGTTCAATTCCTAATGAAGAAAAACAAAATCGACGTAATCGATGGTTTTGGAAAGATTAAAACTGGAAAAAAAGTAGATGTTACCGATAACGATGGTAAGGTTACAGAATATAGTGCAGACCATATTATCATTGCTACAGGAGCTCGCTCTCGTGAATTACCTAGTTTACCTCAAGATGGTAAAAAAGTAATCGGATACCGTGAGGCCATGAGCTTACCAACACAACCAAAATCAATGATTGTAGTAGGTTCTGGTGCTATTGGGGTTGAGTTTGCTCACTTCTATAACTCAATGGGAACTGAGGTAACTATTGTTGAGTTTATGCCTAATATAGTTCCTGTTGAAGATAAAGATGTTTCAAAACAGATGGAACGTTCTTTCAAAAAAGCAGGAATAAAGATAATGACAAGTTCTTCTGTAGAATCTGTTGATACTTCTGGTAACGGTGTAAAAGCTACTGTAAAAACTAAAAAAGGACAAGAAGTTTTAGAAGCAGATATCGTATTATCGGCTGTTGGAATTAAAACCAATATTGAAAACATCGGTTTAGAAGAAGTTGGTATTATTACCGATAGAGATAAAATTTTAGTAAACGATTGGTACCAAACCAACATTCCAGGCTACTATGCCATTGGCGATGTAACTCCTGGTCCTGCCCTAGCGCACGTTGCTTCTGCAGAAGGAATTACTTGTGTTGAAAAAATAGCTGGTTTACATACCGAAGCTATTGACTACGGAAATATTCCGGGTTGTACCTATGCTACACCTGAGATTGCCTCTGTTGGTTTAACAGAAGAAAAAGCAAAAGAAGCAGGCTACGAGTTAAAAGTTGGGAAATTCCCATTCTCAGCTTCTGGTAAAGCAAAAGCAGCAGGGACTCCTGACGGTTTTGTAAAAGTAATTTTCGATGCTAAGTACGGTGAATGGTTAGGATGCCACATGATTGGTGCGGGTGTTACCGATATGATTGCCGAAGCTGTCTTAGGACGTAAATTAGAAACTACGGGGCATGAAGTATTAAAAGCAATTCATCCTCACCCAACGATGAGTGAAGCGGTTATGGAAGCGGTTGCCGATGCGTATGATGAGGTAATTCACTTATAGTGTATAATACTTAGGTTATTGTATTTCTAAACTTCTAGAAAACATAAATAAAGATAAACCCCACCAAAAATTGGTGGGGTTTATCTTTGAATTTAGATAGTATTAATACTCTGACACCTTTGCATTAAGCTCTAAAAATTCTACGGTATATATAGCTTCTTTTTATAGCCTAAAACAAAATAATTACACTACTTAACTCCATTCATCAATATGAATATAGTACAACTAAAATGATAATTGCAATTGCTATATTTAATTTTTCTTCTTTATACATTACTGTTGAATATTTAACTATTGCTTTATACCCCATCCACCAAAATGGTAAATTAGTAAAACTAGACCAGTGATTCAAATCTGGAACAAAATAATAGAAGTAATAATTATTAAAAATAAGATAGGCTACAAAATTAAATATAAGTTCAAGAATTAAAAGAAAAAAAGACTCAGAAAGAAATAAAACTAAAGGATTTTTATTTTTAATCTTTAAAAGTTGATAGTTTTTATGAAAACATATATATACAGCTGAAATTCCCCACATGATAGGGCCGAAAGACGAAGTAATACCATCATGTATTGGCATAACCCTATACTGCCATATAGGCTCTTTAAAAATCCATTCTATAATTTTAAATAAAAAAAGCTCTCCCATCATGCCAAACCAAGAGCCAAAAATAAAATAACTTAGAATCAACCTGTAATCTACAGTAATACCTTTTCTATTTAGTAAGTTTCTCCATACAAAAAGGGGAACTAACTGTATTATTATAAAGATTAATATTTTAGTAACCATTCTACAATATTTGGCTGCAAAAATAAAATTTAAAATTAAATAATTTGAGCCTATGATAACTTCTATTTAAAATGTATTAAAATCTCTTTTTAAGACTTGAGTTAAACATGTAAAAAATAATTCACAAATATGAACACTACAATTGAGTAAAGAACCTTTTCAACTTTTTTATTATTAATGTGATTTAGGGATAAAATATTTTTCCTGAAATAGAAGAAGAATGTAAACATACTTTATAATTTATAACTGTCCTATTTTTGGGGAAGCGTACATATAAATAGACACAAGAATGTAAAGCTTATAAAGCTGAGAATTACTTTTTAGTCCATTGTTGTATGCTACATGTTATTTAATTTGAATTACTCTCAAATAATCTAACATTGCTGTATTTACATCTACATTCATATTATTATTCCAATCCTCAAAATGTACTTTTACCGTATTAATACCAGACTTCAAGGGTACTTGATGAATATTAGAAAAACCCCAATCTGACCATTCGTCTTTTCCTCGTTGTGGCATTACAATTACACCTTCAAAATTATCATTAACCGTTAAACTACGAATAGCACATTTATTATTTGTATTCCAAGGGCCGCTACCATTTGAGTATTGGAAATCCAATAAATAAGTTCCGTCTTTTTCAATTTCAAAAGTGAAAACAATTTCCTTATTCTTATGTAACGATAACTCTACAAAACCATTGCCTGAATAATTGCTGTAAGGCAAGGAAGAAGAAACGGCAAATTCCTCTGCTTCAATTGTTCGTGCTTCCTTTGCAAAAACTACAGGTTCACTCGCAAAACCTTCATATCCTTGCGTATCAACGGCACTTATCATATAAGAAGCATACAGATCTTCATCATTCTTAAATTCCGTTTGTGTTGTTGTTTTTAAAAAACTACCATTTTTATAAATACGATATTCTTTTGCGGTATTCATGGCTTGCCATTTTACCCAATCACCTTCTTTTTTTGCTAAAACTGTCGTTGGTGTAAAGTGGTTTTCCACCTTATTGATCCCTTTATTTGGAAAATCATTATTCGCCATTTCGATAAAAATCTCATGTGTTCCACTCGCGTCGTGTTCAATAAAGGCCTTGTCTTGTGTTTTTCCGTCAATGCGCACAGATTTAATTTTGGTACCATGACCTTTAATGTTAATATTTAGCGTTGCGTTGCGATATTTGAAATTCGACAACGTGCGTTCACCATCATAAGCACTAGGAATAACAGGATTGAACGCCAAACCCTCTGTGGTAAATTTCATTCCCATAAACACTCGGTGAACCATTGCTAAATTACCAGCCATGCTCCAAAGCATTCGATGCGAGTTGATTTCTGTTCCTAAAAAGTCACCAGTTTCAGCAACCATATTTTCATAATTCGTTAAAAACAAACCTGCTGCACGATATATACTTGCCAAACCATGATTTAAAACGTCTTCATTTCCAGTTTTTGCTGCTGCCCAATTCCAATACGATTGCACAAAAGGCCAAATTCCGTTATTGTGATACGGCGGAATATCAGGAATTTGCGGATAAATACAAGTGGCACCAAACGCTGTCATTGGTGATTTCGAAATAATCGAAGCTGCTTGTGTATCATCAGCAACCTCAAACAAAATTGCCAAAGCTTCACCCAAAGCCTCATATCGAGGCGATAAAATTAAATTCTCGCGACCATATAAAAACTGTGCATAATATCCTTTGTCCTTCATCCATAAATAGTCATTGATGCCTTTTTTGATATTCGCTGCTCGCTGATTGTAAACCGTTGCATCTTCTCCTTTCAGCTTTGCCATTGCCGCCAAAATCTTATGTGCTTGATAATGTACAACATTGGTTCCTAAGTTGTGCGACACATAAATATCTCGGTTGTCCATCCATTTAGGATAAGTTTGTTCTCGCCAATCTAAAAACGATGACTCTCCCGAATACATACCAAATCGCTTATCATAAATCGTTTTATAATCATCTTCCAACGTATTTTTAATAATTGGATACACCTCATTTAACCAAGCCTTATCGCCAGTTAATTTGTAAATTTCCCAAGCTGCCAAACACCAAGTCGTTCTATCTGAAGAAACAGGCCAAGCACCACCAGAACCCGTATCTTGAATAATTCGACCACGTTTAACCTTTTTTCGTAAGCTAATTTTAGCCACTTCTGGCTCGTGGTATGCAAACGCTAATAAAATGGAATAACTTACATCACGGGTCCAAACGCCACCCCATTTTGCACCGGTTCTTAAGGTTCTATCGGGTTCAATATTTTTAATTGCTTCTTCTAAAGACAAATTAAACAACGCATCAACAATTGGCTGATTTGACACATATTGCGGACGATTTGAAATATCTTCTGATATTTTCCATTCTTTATCCTGTGCATCTGCTTCATTATAAGGATTCAGCGTTATGGTAATACTGTAAATATTTTTGTTATCTGTCGGCTGTAATTTTAATCCTTGATTATCTAAGTTCACAAAATCCCACGTTAAAGGTTCAGCACCACCAGCGATGTAAAATCCTTTAAAATCGGCTTTCGCTACTTTTGTTCCATTGAAAGTCTGATAAAATCCTTTTTCCTCAAACTGCTTTAGCACAGGAGATACATCAACTTTAAACGTATATGTATAATTTGTTGGCAAATAGGTAGTAGGATTATCGGGCATTGGTTTTGGCTTTGCACCAAAAGTCACGACTTCCGACTCATGCTCATTTTCGCCAATAATCACCCAATGATCTGCACCTGGTGCTAACTCATTATCCTTCTCGTTAATTGAAAACTTAAACTTAACTAACCTCGAAAATGTTTTACTTGCAGGACTTCGATAGTTGGATTTTAAGTGAGTTGGTGACACGACTTCCATTGCATTTTCGCCTTGTACTACTTTATCTTTATAAATCGTAAATGCATTTGATTTGTAAAGTTCATCATTGTTTTTTTGCTCTTTTTGACAAGAAAAAAAGACTGTTAGGGAAATAATCAATACTAATTTTTTAATCATTTTTTTGTTTTCTGATGTTAAGTCCTTAAATATGGTTATAAGTAATTCCTGAGCTTAGGGAAATTTTAAACTGATAGTTTATATACCATATTTTGCGTTTCATAGTTTAAAAATACAGATTATCTTATTTGGTTGTATAGATTCATGGTATTTTTTGTTGCTTTTTTGCTATGGATCACTGATTCGAGGTCTGGTAGCGATATGATTTTAAGTTCAAAGGGTTCTGAATAACGTCTGATTACTTAGAGACTTTTATATTTAGCGATTAAAATTATGTAGTCTGTATTGAGGATGAGTTAGCTTTCTCTTTTATTATTGATAGAACAACTTTCGAATACCAATAAAAACAAAAATCATTACTGTGTAAACTAAAAAGAAAGGCAGAATAGAGGCTTTTAAACCTAATACAAGCATAGCTGCAATAATGAGGAGTTGGAAACCCAGACCAAAGGTAGAAACACTCGTCATCAACCAATTGGGCAATACTGTTCCTTTATTTGCATTACTATCTAAGGCATAAATGGTTTTATCAAAAGCACCATAAAACAGTTTATACAAGCCAAAAAGGATATTCACATGCTGTTGCTTTTCTCCCTCTAATGCTAGGGGTGTTTTATTTTCAAACACACGACTGGTAGTATCGCCATGAAATTTATTTCTTAAAATAACATAGTAGTAATTATACAAGGTGCCTTGTAACTGTAAGCCTATAAATGCTAAAAGGCATATCCAAATGTTCGTATTAGAAATATACCAGATAGAAATAAAAAATAAAGCATTTAACAGAATGTCTGCTACAGAATCTAAATAACGACCTGTATACGATGGTTTTTGTTTTACGCGAGCCAATTCGCCATCAGCAGCATCTAAAATTGATTTAATAACTAGAAAGAATGCAGCTAACCAATAATAACATTTGATAATACAATAAATAGCAAGCAGACCAGATATGATAAATCCAATAGTAACGTGAATAGGGGTAACAGCAGTATTTTTTAATGCGTTGGCGATAACTTTAGCGACAGGTCTTCCATAGTCTGAAAGATCAATAAATTTATTCTCTTTGGGTAATTTGGACATATAATTTTTTAGACGAAAGGTTTTGTCAAATTCAACAAACCATTAAGTATAACCGCATTTATGGATTTCAAAGGTACTAATTTTCGGTTTAAAATTAACGAGTCAAGTAACTTTTATGGGGATTAAGCGAATAATTTTTCAAGTCTAAAGAGGAAAAATTGAGTATCTCTTACCCCTCTTTGATTGGCTCTAAAGAGTTTTATCTTAGAGTTAAAAAATTCTGCATTTGCATTGGTATTTCTATTGTCAAAGAAATTCAACATCGTATCAAAATGATTTTTAATACTTTTAATTGATGTGTTGAAGTTTTTAAACTTTAATTTTTCTGTATCCACAAACCAATGTTCAAATTGTTTTTTAGCTTTTACTTTCTACTTTTCTTCATAGATACCTCTAAACTCTAAAGTGTGTTTATAAGCTCGTTCAATGTTTGGATAAAGGTTAAATAATAATTCTGCTCTTTGTGGAGTAACTACTTTTGTTGGTACAATTTTTACAAGTCTATAAGTACTAAATTTGAATTATGGAAAAACGAGTTCACAGTTATGAATTTAAGACGATGATTGTAGAATTGAAACAATCAGGAATGAACATCCCCCCTTTGTAAGTAGTTACTCCACTAACCGTTGGCAAACATTTAAGACACTTAGTTATAGGTATTGACTTCTCCAAAAGTTAAAGCAATATTTACAGACATTAATTTAAAATGCAATATTATGAAAACTAAACTTTTGATTTTAATGATTTTTGAATGAAATTTTTTACCGATGGAAAACCGAATTATTGGTATGGAAGTAATGCAAAGGGAGAACGAGAGTTTTTTACTGCCAGAGGGGTACATCCTGAAACATTACGGGAGTTAAAACCTATTACGGAACATATTTTAGAAAAAGAAGGTTTTAGTATCGTAGAATGAGGGCATAAAAAAACCTCAATCTATTAAAGATTGAGGTTTGTTTTTAAAGAAAGGCGACGACCTACTCTCCCACCAGTGGCAGTACCATCGGCGCTAATGGGCTTAACTTCTCTGTTCGGAATGGTAAGAGGTGAGCCCCATTGCGATAATCACCTTAAGTTTTGAGTTGGAAAGTTTCTTGGTTTATAAAGTGTAAAAGTTATCTACTAACTTTTTAACTTTTAACTACCTAACTTTTCAACTGCAGCTCTTTCGCTGCTTATAAGTTAACATACTAGTAAAATCATATCATAAATCATCAAAGAGTTTCGCTCCCCCTTCCTTTACAAAAAAGGGGGAGGCTTTATACATAAGCCTATGGGTTATTAGTACTACTCGGCTACATACATTACTGCACTTACACCTATAGCCTATCAACGTGGTGATCTTCCACGACCCTTTAAAGAAATCTCATCTTGTGGTGGGTTTCGCGCTTATATGCTTTCAGCGCTTATCCCTTCCCGACGTAGCTACTCTGCAGTGCCCCTGGCGAGACAACAGATACACTAGAGGTCAGTCCAACTC